>JBGSPC010000133.1:0-5576 GCA_041738805.1 Terrimicrobiaceae bacterium
TCCGTCATTTTGGGAGGATTTCAAGGCCTGCAGGTGTACCAATTCGATCGATTCGTGATCGAGAACAACGTGTTTCTGAGGAACCTTATCGCCGCTGCGGTCATTGGCAACCGACCGGAACGAAAAGTGACCTTCCGAAACAACATCGTCACCGACAGTCTCGAAATCAAAAAAGAAATTCAACTTTTTGAAATCCCATTCGACGCGTCCATCGAGCAGGAGAACAATTGCTTCTTCCTGCGGCTTCCGGGCGACGAGCGGAAAAACATTGTGTGGTTTTACCAATCGTCAGGAAAACTCAAATTGCCCGAATGGTTTGCCTTGAAAGGCGGTGCCAATCGATCCGTTGTTCAGAATCCTCGCTTCGCGGCCCTGCCTGAGCTGCCCGAAACCGCAAAACCCGGCGCATTTCTTCCGGATTTTCTCGTGAACATCGAAAACCTGGATTTTTCGGACTTGCTCGCGACGGACCCCGACTTGCGCGTGCGCGGAGTTGGACTCGATCCGGCGGCCTTCGAAGCCAGTGCGGGCCGGTCAGCGGGTTCGAACTAGGCGGGTCACAGCGGGAAAAAGCGGCTCGTGGCGAACCGGCAAGAAAGAAGTTGTGAAAATCCGCACTTTGGATTACACGTGGAATACGATTTGAGCAGGATCAAGCAAGGGCTGGAGGGTACTTTTTCGAGCGTAAAACCGTCATGAACAGCAGGACTCTGGAAAACAGGATCAGCCCCAAAGACTCAAGGGAGGGCTGCCGATTGCTCCACGGCTTCACTTTGGTGGAGGTGCTGGTCTCGGCGGTCATCCTGGCAGCGTTGGTCACGTTAGTTTTTCCGGCTTTCAGCAAGGCAAAAGAGGCAGCGCAAAGCGCGGGTTGTGTTTCCAACCTCAGGCAACTTTACGCGGGAATTGCCTTGTATGCAGCGGATCACAATCAGGATATTCCCCCGGGTAAAACTTGGAATGAGCTTCCATCCGGAGAATTGCAATCCGCCTTTTCTTTTACGTCACCTAGAAATCCCCTCGCTGAGCCTCACAGGTATATCGATAACGGTTGGGCCAACGTAATACAGATATTTTCGTGTCCCGCAGACCGCAATCGCAACCGCTCGGCAATGTATTCCAGTTATGTGGCAAACTATTGGTTTTTCATCTATTATCACAGTGAGGGCTGGCCTCTGATGTATGGGGACAATCCGGCGGGGAGACCAATTAAATTATGGGAGGCACAAAAGAAAGTCCTGATGGCCGATGGAATTGATGCCGAGGAGGCAAAGTCATGGACCGAAGGATCGCCCCATCCCCCCGCCAACCACCACGGCCCAAACGGGGCTCTCGTTCCCTCCGCCGCAAATTACCTGCTTAGCAGCAGACACCATGGCGGGGCAAATTATCTGTTCGGGGATGGATCGGTGCGGTTGATGAAAAAGCAGGAGGCAATGATCTACGAAAACGGCTATCTCATGCGGGATATCAAGTAAGATTAAAACTGTTTCCGCCACCAAAGGAGCGTAAAACTACACAGTTGCTAATTCCAATGCCGAACTTGGAACGATGTTTGCGGCGGTCTCAAACTCCACTTTCTGTAGCGCTGGAAAAAGCCTTCAATTTCCCTGATTGGTGCCGGATAGCCAGCTCCTTGGCCCGCTTTAGGACAGTCTCTGCGAGTGCACGGGGTTGAATGGTATTCGCCTCTGTCAGATCGTAGAGATTGACGGACTCGTAGAAGTTAATCCCCGAGTATCCCAGTTCGATTCCGTCGGTCACTACCCGTTCGTATTCCAGGTATTCGGCATGGTTGTATCCCGCAGTGGCGTTGGGTGTGACAATGTGGACGTCGACACCATGCTTCCCAGCATATGGTAAAAGAACGGTGCGCATCCAAGGGCTGTGACCAGATATGGGCCGGGCGTGAATTTCATCAAACATCCCCTCCGCAATCCATTTCTTGAGATTGTAGGAAAAGCCCATGCGCGTGTTCACGGCTTCGAGGGAACCTCCCGTGAGTTCAATCTGGAAAATAAATTTCTTTCCCCGGCGGCGGGTTCTCCAGCTTGCTTCGCGCAGGAACTCCCCGAAGCCCTCCCCGCGGATTTCCCGCACGCGCAAAATATCCTCTTCCGTGGGTGTCACCAATCGGCCATAGCGCTTTTGAAAAATCTGACGAACGGGTTGCGCGTAGGAAAACCGTGTCCAGGAGTGACACCCACGGTGGTGACGCAGCGGCCGGATGCTGATTCCGTCCACATCGTGCTTCAGAAAATAGTCGATCCGGTCGAGCCAGATTTTGTGCACGGCCGGATGTGTCGGTTCCATCATTCCTGGAATCGAATCGGGCTCCAGGAAGGAAACCCCGAGATCGCCCAACGACCATCTTCCAAACGAAACGACGGGTTCATCGCCTCCACTCAACATCCCATCGACACTGAACTTGTAGCGGCGGACCGCTTTCGTTTTGTCTTCCGCCTCGAAAGGCATCAACTCGCCCCCGCCACGACCAAACAAAAAAGGAGCCTCATCACCTGCTTCATTCACGGCCTCCAATGCTGCAAACTGTAAATTGAGCAGGTTGACGCCGGGTCTTTTGATCCGGATCGAGAGAAAAGGATGGTTAATGTTCAATCCGCTCAACTCCAGAACCCAACATGCGGCGTGACCTGCTTCGGGCCGAACCTTATCCACGTGCCATCGGCGATTCGGTCTGTCTTCCGTGCGCACCCGGACCTTCAGCTTGCTTCTCTCTACCGGGCGGTAATGCAGGTTGTCCGCACTTTCCTCCAATATAATATCAGAGGATTTCAATGAGGGAAACGGCTCCAGCGAAAAGAAGCGAAGTGTGGTGAGGGGAAAGGCGGTCTTGCGGCGCCAATCCGGATGAGAACTGACAAAGATATCGGTTCGTCCCGACATTTCGGGGGAAAACGAAAGGCAATTCGATCCGTCGAAGACCGGCACGGCGCTGTGGTTCCCAACCGATGTCCTCTCCGTAAGGAATGAGAGATCGTAAAGTTTAATGTCAGCGACGAATTCCAACTGGTGGGCTTTGGCTGCGCGGCAGCCGGCTGGAAGCAATGGGCCGCACTGGCGCAAGGACTTCAAGTAATTCGAGCCCGGGGCTGCGGGATAGCCGGTATTGTCGATCCAGTGGATTCGCTCCACACCCCAGGCTTTGAGGGTGCGCATTTCCGCAGCCAGATTTTCCCGTGAATAGGGAAGATGGCGCATGACCATGAGTATGTCGTTCGTCACGGAAATTCGGAAATTCTTTGCGATGGAAACCACGGGTGGACGACGAACCGGTATTTTGACCTGTGCGTCCCGTGCGAGAGTTCCCATGCCGGCCATGAAATTCCACGACGACACCTCGTTGGCGTCGCTGTCAATGCGGGACACATTGAATCCGACACGGTCACTAAAGGCAAAAATTTCCCTCTCGTTAAAAGCTGCAAAGAAAAACACCTCTTCGGATTCGAAGGCACATCCACGGTTGTTGAAAGCGTGCGCGAAGCTCCATTCCAATGGCAGCATCGGGGGCCAAGCGGTGGATTTGGCGGCTTCATCAATCAGCGCGCGCCGGTAGTCCGGATCGCGCCCTTCGGTGAAGGTCACAACGGTTTGACCAATTCCATCACCCGTCGGCCCAAACGTAAGGCTGATATTTCCCGAATACTCCGGTCCGGCATGAGGATCGTCTCCTTTGGCGGGATTTTTATTGTAGAGGGAAAGTATGGCATAAATGAGCAACCGCTCTCCCACCTTTCGAACCAGGAAACGCGTCTGGTTCTTTGCACGAACCGGTGCTGTGGTGAGGACAAATCCCGACTCGTAACCCGAGTCACCATGGAGAATTTTTTTCCATCCTGGTAAATTGATGCGCTTATCTCTGGTGACAACAAGGTCACGCTGGAGCAATGGAGGAATTTTCATAAGTCGGCTCACATCTCAAAAGTTCAAGGTGTGGAGGGAAAGGTCGTTTCCCAGGCACCCGATCTTACGACTTGCAGATACGGCGTCGGCGCAACATGACAAAGCCAAGTGCTGAGAGTCCGATCAACATCCAGGTGGCGGGCTCGGGAATGACTTGCAGGGCGAGATCGTTGCCGGTCCCGGAGAATTCATTGCTGCCCGCGTCTCCGGTATAGCTGATTTGCCAACTGTAGCCGCCGAAACTGAAGGTGCTGTCTTGGGTGAGAGTGGTTGTGACGCTGTTGAGCTGTTCAAATACGCCGGCAATCGCGTTGCTTCCTGTCAACGTTGCGAGGAAAAACAGGTCATTGACGGCCGGGGTGTAGCCCAACGTGAGCTCGAGGTTGTTGGTGTCGGTGAGCGAGAGGCTCGGCGCAGCACCTGTGAGTGCGAGGCGGTCGTAATCCGTCCCACCGGTGGTGCCGTTGAGTTCGATTGACAACGTGCTGTTATTCGTGAAGGCGACGTTGTTGTTGACGGTGAGGATTCCAGCGCTGTTGCCGGGCGAGAGTGTGCCGGCAATGTTGGTTGCGCCATTGATGGTTCCGTTGCCACCCAGTGTGCCGCTGGCTGCGACCGAGACCGTGCTGCCGGCCGCAGTGGACCCGTTGATCAACAGGGTGCCGGCGTTCACCGTTGTGTTACCGGTGTAGGTGTTCGATCCTGCTAGGGTAACGACCCCGGCGGTATTCTTGGTGAGTGCACCGGAGCCCGCGAGAATCCGGGAGATGTTGCCGCTTTCGACTTCATAGCTGCCGGCGATGAAAGTGCCGCTTGTGCCGATGATCGAGCCGCTCTTCAAAGTCAATGCGCCAATGGTCTCGGTGGTCGAAACATCGAAAATCCCCCCTTCCACCGAAACCGGCGCTGAATCCACAAGGTGATTTCCCAAACCGACAACCAGCAAAGTTCCGCCTTGAACAATTGTTCCGCCGGTTTGGTTCAACGAGTGATTCGTGCCGAGGAAGACCGTGCCAGCTCCTGTTTTGGTGAAAGTATAGTTGCCTCCGCTCTCGACCAGGTTAACAATTGCCAACTGGTTTTTCCCGACATTGAACTCGCGATTTCCGGTAATCGTCAGGGTGCCGTTCAGGGTGAGATCTCCATTGGCACTCGAGCTGTCCAGGAAAGTGATGTTGCCATTCACGTCGATTGGATTGTTAAGAGTGATAGCCGAACTGGTGCCCTTGTTCACTATTCCCGCATTCAAGGTGACCTGGCCGGAACCCAAGCTGTTAAGCTGAGCCAACCAGATGAGACCTGCGTCCAGGGTGAACCCCCCTGAAAACGCCTGGTTGTTTGAAAAACCCAAGGAACTGGTGGTCGAATTTTGCGTTACCGCAACCACGCCCGATCCATCACTGATTACGCCACTAACGAAAATTCCACCGGCACCCGCACCCTGATTGGTAAAGATTTTCGTCCCTGCTGTGGATGCAGAAATTGACCCGATTGTTTTCCCACCCGATGAGGCATTGCTGAGATTCAGATTCCCCGTCAGTGAGATGGGCGCAGAAATGGCATCTGCCTGATTTCCACTCGATGAAACGAAATTCAACTGCGCATCAGAGGCCCCGTTGTCAAATATGAGATTGGTCCCTGTAATCGAATAC
>JBGSPC010000151.1:0-6859 GCA_041738805.1 Terrimicrobiaceae bacterium
TTTCCTCCCCGCCTACAAAACGAGCAAGGCCCGTGTCTGCGTCACCGTAGGAATGATGACGACCGGCTACGATTGCCCCGACATCCTGAATCTCGGCTTATTTCGCCCCATCTTCTCACCCACCGATTTCATCCAAATCAAGGGCCGTGGTACCCGGAGGCATGACTTCCGGGAACAGCTCATTGATGCAGCTATCAGCGAAAGCGTGAAGGAACCGCAGAAGGCATCCTTCAAGCTCTTCGACTTTTTCGCCAACTGCGAATATTTCGAGGAAGATTACAACTACGATGAGGTCCGTAAGCTGCCGAGACCCGGAGGCGGAGTGGGGGGGGGACCGGGGCCAGAGCCGGGCACATTCGAGCATCTCGGCGGAGACATCATTTCTTCGATAAAGGAGGAAACCATCGGCGTGGAGGGCATGAAGATCGACCGCATGTTCTACGAACGGTTCGAGGAGCGGGTACGTGAGAATGATTTTATCGCGGCCAGCATTGAGGCGGGACAGTGGGACCGCGTGATTGACTACGTGAACAAGGAAGTCTTCGACAAACCCGAGGAATTCTATTCTCTGGAGAAACTCCGCAAAGCCGCCGCCGTGGACCGCCGTCTCACCTTGCGAGAGATCCTCGAAAAGATCTTCGGTCTCATCCCCCGCTTCAAATCCAAAGACGAATTGCTGGAGGAGGAATTCTCCAAATTTATCGCCGATAAAAAGCCGGATGAGGCAAAGCACATTCCAGCCCTCAAGCAATTTTTCAAAGCCTACGCCACTGACAGCCAAGTGAGAGCCATCATTGATGATCCCAAGAAATTGGTCGCGCTCTACACGAATTCTTCATTTACCATAGCGGACTTGAGAGCGGTTCCAGCGGAATATCGGAAAATCATCCCGGAATACATTAAGGACTACGTTTCCCTGAACCAGTTCGCTGCCTGATCCATGCTCGACACCGACACGAAGCGCCGCATCGACACTGCCCGAGACATCCTCGTAGGCAAAGTTCCTGATCCAAAATCCCAAGTCGAGCAGATCACCATCGCCCTCATCTACAAGTTCATGGATGACATGGACTCCGCTGCGGAGGAACTCGGCGGCGCACGTTCCTTTTTCACCGGTGACTTTGCCCGTTACGGCTGGTCCAAGCTCCTGCGGGCAGGGCTTGGGGGGCATGAAACTCTGGCCCTCTACTCCGAGGGAATCTCCAAGATGCCCGAGAATCCGGGGATTCCGCCCCTCTTTCGCGACATCTTCAAGAATGCCTACCTTCCGTACCGCGATCCCGAGACCCTCAAGGCATTTCTCAAGATTATCGACGAGTTCAGCTACGACCACAGCGAGCGCCTCGGCGACGCCTTCGAGTATCTGCTCTCCGTCCTCGGTTCGCAGGGGGACGCGGGCCAATTCCGCACTCCCCGCCACATCATCGATTTCATAGTTGGGGTTGTGGCACCGAAAAAAGATGAGGTCATCCTTGATCCGGCCTGCGGCACCGCTGGGTTCCTGATTTCAGCCTACAAACACATCCTCCGTGCCAACATCGCCGCCGAGGGCCACAGCACCCTGACCCCCGACGAAAAGGGTAGACTCGCCACCAACTTCAAGGGCTATGACATCTCGCCGGACATGGTGCGGCTCTCATTGGTGAATCTGTACCTCCACGGCTTCACCGATCCCCACGTTTACGAATACGATACGCTCACATCCGAGGAACGCTGGACCGAATTTGCCGACGTTATCCTTGCCAACCCGCCCTTTATGTCTCCGAAAGGAGGCATCAAACCTCACAAGCGTTTCTCCATTCTGGCAAAACGCAGTGAAGTCCTCTTTGTGGATTACATTGCCGAGCATCTCACGCCCACCGGACGCGCAGGGATTATCGTCCCCGAGGGCATCATATTTCAGAGCCAGACCGCTTACAAACACCTTCGGAAAATGCTGGTCGAAAACTCCCTCGTCGCCGTCGTCTCCCTCCCGGCGGGCTGTTTCAATCCCTACTCGGGGGTGAAGACCAGCATTCTCCTGCTGGATAAATCCCTCGCCCGCCAGAGCGACACCATCGCCTTCTTCAAAGTCGAGAACGACGGCTTCGGCCTCGGTGCCCAACGCCGCGCCATTGAGAAAAACGACCTCCCGCAAGTCCAAGCCGAAGTGACCGCTTACCTCCAAGCCCTACGCGTCAAAGAACCGACCGACATGCTGGCCCTTGCCACCGGCCTCATCGTGCTGAAGGAAAAGATCGCCACCAATGGCGACTACAACCTCAGCGGCGAGAGGTATCGGGAGGGTCCAGAGCGAGCTTCATCATATCCGCACGTTTCGCTGGAGGATCTCGCGAGGGTCACATCTGGAAATTCGGCACCGCAGGGCGACGAATACTTTGCAGGCGGAGACTCCTCGTTCATTCGGACGTCGGACGTAGGAGCGGTTCACCTTTCAGACAACTTTGTGGGCTCTGCCGACAAGGTTAACGCTATGGCGATTGAAAAACTGCGTTTAGAGCTGTTCCCAGTCGGAACAATCCTCTTTCCGAAGAGCGGCGCATCCACCTTCCTGAATCACCGAGTCGTCATGGGCGCACCTGCCTACGTGTCGAGTCATCTTGCCTGCATCATCTGCAACGATTCGAGGGCGCTCCCCAAGTACGTTTACCATCTTTTGTGTCGCGTCGATGCCCGTGACATAACGCCGGACCAAGCTTACCCCTCCCTGAGGCTATCGGAAATTGGAGCGATCCGAATCCCCCTGCCGCCGCTGGAGGTGCAGAAGGAGATCGTGACGGAAATCGAGGGCTACCAAAAAATCATCAACGGTGCCCGCGCCGTCCTCGACCACTACCGTCCCCACATCCCCTTCCACCCTAACTGGCCGATGGTGCCCCTCGGTGACATTGCGGAGGTGAAACTTGGCAAGATGCTTGACCAAGTTAAGCATCAAAAGGGGACATTGTTTCCATACCTGCGAAACGTTAGCATCCGATGGGGCACGATAGATCTCCACAACTTGCCAGAAATGTATTTCGAGGAGGATGAACTCGACCGCTTTGGACTACGAATCGGAGACGTTCTTGTTTGCGAAGGAGGCGAGCCGGGGCGTGCCGCCGTTTGGAATGGAAGTATTCCGAATCTCAAATATCAAAAAGCACTGCATCGAGTGCGCTTTACGGTGCCATTTGAACCTTCGATGCTCGTATATCTCCTACAAGAAATGGCGCTATCAGGTGCTTTGGTCGGATGGCTTTCAGGAACAACAATCAAGCATCTTACATTGGAATCGTTTAACAAACTCAAAATCCCGTTCCCACCCCTTGCCATCCAACAAGCCATTGTTGCCGAGATCGAAGCAGAGCAGGCTCTCGTCGCAGCCAACCGCGAACTGATCACCCGCTTCGAGCAAAAGATCCAAGCCACCCTCGCCCGCATCTGGGGTGAAGAAGATCAACATTCCGCTACCAAATCTAATCCTCCATCGGGCAAGGCAGTATTATAATGATTGCACTCTCAGTACGGTTTAAGGGTCATCGTTGCTTTAAAGGCGAATGGGCGGGATTTGATCATGTAAAACCGATTAACGTCATCATCGGAAGAAATAACACAGGAAAATCCCATCTGCTTGATTTAGCAAACGCCTTATGCCAAAAAGACGATTTTTACACTGCTGACTGGCAGTTTCAATGCCGAGGCATATTGGATGAGGACTCTGTGCGTAACCATTTTCCCGAAAACAGCACTAGGGGAGATCTGCAAGGCAATTCTTGGAATGATCATGGTCGTCATTTTGTTGATAAAAAAGTCTGTTGGGAAACGGATAATCATGCAAATGTTACAAGCCTAAGCTTTCTCGACGATTGTCAAATTGCCTCCCCATACGGACGGAGGTCTACAGATGCTCGTATGGAATACCTTAAGTTAGTTGTGCAAAATTCCAAACATGGTTTAGCAGGCTCGGCCTTCCGCCGACTCCTTGCAGACAGAGACATCCGTCCCGATGCAGCTTCCAATTCTCTCACGTTAGAGCCAAACGGTGAAGGGGCAACAAATATAATTAGAAGGTTCATTGTAAGTTCCAGCCCAAAGCTTCCAAGAGAGCTAATTCAAACTGATCTTCTCTTTGCACTGAATAAAGTATTTTCGAGGGACGGCCAGTTCACCGAAATACAAGTGCAGATTCACGATGAGGCCGGGTCGGGACATCCAGAAGACGCTTGGGAGATTTACTTGGGCGAGAAAAACAAGGGTCTCGTATCGCTGAGCCGCTCAGGAAGCGGTTTGAAGACTGTATTTCTTGTGCTACTCAACATGTTGGTGATTCCGAAAATTGAAAACCAAACGAAAGACCGATATGTGTTTGCCTTTGAGGAGCTAGAGAACAATCTCCACCCTGCCCTGCTTCGCAGGCTTTTACAGTACATTGAGGAATATGCACTCCTCGAAAAGGCGACTATATTCCTCACTACGCACTCCAGCACAGCTCTTGATCTATTTGGTTTATCACCGAATGCACAAATTATTCATGTTAGCCACAATGGGGACGCAGCTAGTACCCGAACCGTTTCGGCGCATTTTGATCATCTGGGAGTAATTTCTGAACTTGGCGCGAAGCCCTCCGACCTGCTGCAAGCGAATGGGATCATATGGGTCGAGGGACCCTCGGACTGTATTTACATTAATCGGTGGCTTGATCTTTACACAGGCTCCCGGTTGCAGGAAGGCAGGGACTATCAGTGCGCTTTCTACGGAGGGTCGTTACTCGCTCGCACTCAGTTCAGGACTCCAGAGGATGCAGAGAAGGAGCTGGTGAACCTATTTCGCGTCAACCCTAACATTATCGTTCTATGTGACGGAGACAGAACGGCAATGGGTGCCCGCGTGAAAGATCGCGTCAGAAGAATCAATTCGGAGGTGCGTAAAATTCCCGGAGCCCACATCTGGGTCACCGCAGCGAGGGAAATTGAGAATTATGTTCCCGGCAGTGTGTTGGCCAAAGCTGTTGGTCTTGCTGCGCTTCCGGATCCCTCTCAATACGAGATGTTCTTTCCAAGGAAAGGCTCTCCGGGAACGTCGTACGTAGAGGCGCGCATGAAACGAAAGGGTATCGACAAAATGGATCTTGCTGTTCTCAGCGTTCCACTGATGGAAAATCCAATGATGGAAGCCCGTTTTGATTGGGAAGCTCAGATGAAGTTGATAGTGGGCCGTATTGAATCTTGGAATCGTTGATCTGCGGAGAGGCAATCATCAAAACAACGTGCAAGTGGTGCTGGAATTGTCACCAGATACCAACCCGCCTAGGTTTGCTGAAACACGATCTTCATCGGCTAGGGTGATGTGACGCCGAAACTCCGTTAAGTATCTGGTCTGCACTGATGCGTGGCCTCTCAGAACGGCACAATGGCCCCGCAGACAATTGGATACTCACCCTCCCAGCCTTCAATTTTATTTCCGTAGGTCTCGATGAAATACGGGTTATAGCGGATTCCACCGACCTTCGCGCTCACCCCACAAGACATTCGGAACATGTGCCTTCCAAGAACTTCAGCAACGAAGGATTTGTCGCTTACCCTGCAAATCAAGCAGTCACTGATAGGAATCGCTGGGATGCCTTGCCTCTGAACATCAAGCAGTGCATTGTTTACTACCTCCGAGAGAAGCCGTCTCAGAATTTTGCTGATGTTTCGCCTGTCCTTCCGCTTGATATCTTCAATGATTCGCAAGGTGAATGGGTAGTGACCTCCGAAACGGCGATAGACGCGGTCCCTCCTCGCCTTCTCAGTATCGCTGTTAAGTGCAATGTTCCAACGATCCTTGCCTTCGGCACGGTTGCCGGGCAGGAGCTGATTGTAAAAATCACCTGAAGACAGGTCGGCGACCAGTCGCTTTTGTTCTGCCCGAATGGTTTCAGTCGAGCATTGTGTGTGTTGTAATCGCTCCTCAATCAGCCTTGGAAAAAAGCAGTGGTAGGCCGAGGAAAGGTCCGCTTGAAAAATGGGCTCACCAGCAAGCAGTAAAAATGGACGGAGGTCTTTCGGAAAGCTCGACAGTAGATGTGTAATGGTCCCATCTGCATGAACCTGCGGAAGGGGCCAATTTCCGTCGTGCATTGCTGCCAGAGCGAGCGAGGTCTGGTGCCTGTACTTTTTCTCCCGTAAAAACCTTGCGTCTTCGCGCTCGTCCGAAAGTTTGATCTTTAAAAGATCGGCAGCGAGGCGCGGGAGAAACGGGAAACGTGTGAAGAGTCCTTTTTTCAGACGATCACCGGCAGATTCAAGCCGAGCGCGTTGGCAGGGGCGCAGGGTCAAAGTCACGGAAACCTTCCGGTTAAAGAAAGGGGGAGTGAATTTATATGTGGCACTGACGTTGACGTGATAACAGGAGTGACTTTGGACAACCTCCAAAATCCCGATTTTGCACAAAAGTGGCAAAAGTTCCTTCACAGTGGACTTACTTTTGGGGCGATTGAACTTCGGACAGATGCTACGGAGGGCCATTCCAGAAACGGTAAACAACCCATCAGCACCAGCATTTCTTTGGCAGTAAAGGAGCCCTAGAAATAGGTTCACCAAGCGGACGCCAGAGCTCCATTCATTCTGACCAAAACTTGTCAAGAGGGTGCGAACCTCCCGCAACCCCGCCACGGCCACCACTCCTTGGGACATAATATCATGGTGCTTTTTTGGGCTGCCTTGATGGTGCTTTTTACCAGTGCCTTGATGGTGCTTTTTTCTCGCCGGTCACATCAAAGTGCACCACCTGTGGTCACATCAAAGTGCACCACTTCGGATGAGGTTTTTTTAGTTTATTTTCTGGCGTGATGCAAGCGGTGCTTTGGTCGTCGTTTGATGGCGGCGGAGCCGCGATTTTC
>JBGSPC010000245.1:0-5387 GCA_041738805.1 Terrimicrobiaceae bacterium
GCTCAGTGCGGCTAACCAACAACATATACAATGCCCTCATCCCCATTGTTTGGTGGAGAGCCTACAATGCCCTCATCCCCATTGTTTGGTGGAGAGCCGAAATCTTGGGGTTTGGCTGCCTCGCATGGATTCGAACCATGACAAACAGATCCAGAATCTGCAGTGCTACCGTTACACCACGAGGCAAAATCGTTGCTTAAAACGCGGTTGACGCATTCCGAAGACCGGGGTCAGAGGTCACCTTAAGCAATCCGAAAGTTAATGGGTTGGAATCTAGGTCGCAATGAAAATCACAGACCGATCCCATACTCTCGTGAGGGGCAGCATCCTTTTGTTGTCACACGTCCTTTTTATTTGGCCATCACGGGTATCGGTGATCCTCTGTGTAGGCATGGGTGATCCGACATTTGAAGGGCTGGTTTTGGCGGGTGGAAAGTCCACTCGCATGGGAATCGACAAAGCCATGTTGATGACGGGGGATCAAACATTCCTTGAGCATCAGATTTTTATTCTGAGGGAGGCGGGATGTCGTCGGGTGCGCGTGGCAGCCCGCCCCGACACTGATTCAGCGGGTTCGGGCTATGATTGGCTCTACGACCGCTGTCCGGATTTGGGTCCGCTGGAGCCCATTGCCCATGGGCTTGGCACGATGATGGAAAGTCACTTGGTCGTCCTTGCGGTTGATCTTCCCATGATGACCCCCCGCTTTGTCCGCGAATTGATGCGGCGGTGTGATGCATCGCGGGGGTGTGTGCCACTAACCGCCAAGGGGTGGGAACCCCTGGCTGCGATTTACGAAAAATCTCTGGCAGAAAGGGCGAGCGAGCAAATTTCACGAGGTGTTCTCTCCATCAGGGAGTTGGTGGATTTTGGAATCGGGACAAATCTCCTGTCATCATGGGAGGTGGAGGCCACTGATCGTGAGCTTTTCCTCAACGTCAACCATCCCGGCGATGTGCCCAACCATGGCCTTCTGTCCTCACGAAGACCATGGTTTCCAAGGGCGGGGTCACCCTGACCGATTGACAAAACCGATGATGCGATTACTTTCCCCCATTACTGCCATGCCCAATCTGCCTGAAGAGGCCTCTGCCACTCCTCCAGTTTTGTTTTCATCTCCTGCACCCGGGCATTGGAAAGACGTGCCGCCTGAGGACTGGTCCGATTGGAAGTGGCAGCTCCGAAATCGCGTTTCGACGTTGGAGGGAGTGGAGAAGCTGATCAATTTGACGCCTTCTGAGCGGGCTGGCATTGTGCTTGCCCGCGGGAAACTGGCCTTTTCTGTGACCCCCCATTTTTTTAACCTCATCGAGTCCGACAATCCGGGTTGCCCTATCCGAAGGCAGGTGATTCCCAGGGCTGAAGAGGGAACCACGGCACCGTGGGAGATGGCCGACCCTTGCGGCGAGGACAGTCACATGCCGGCTCCCGGCCTGGTTCACCGTTATCCGGACCGCGTCTTATTTTTAGTTACGGATCGATGTGCATCATATTGTCGCTACTGCACACGCAGTCGGGTGGTCAGCGGGGTGGGGGAGCAGGAGCTTCACACCGACTTCGAGGAGGCCTATCGTTATTTGGAAGCGCACAAAGAGATTCGTGATGTTCTTCTCTCCGGAGGTGATGCCCTGCTTCTTTCGGATGCGCGTCTGGAGGCAATCCTGTCGCGTTTGAGGTCCATTCCACATATCCAATTCCTTCGCATCGGGAGCAGGGTTCCGATTTTCCTGCCGCAAAGAATCACCCCGGCTCTCTGCGACATGTTGAAGAAATATCATCCCCTCTGGATGAGCGTTCATGTGAACCATCCCCGAGAATTGACCACGGAGGTTCGGGATGCGCTGGGCCGGTTGGCAGATGCGGGAATTCCGCTGGGAAATCAGAGTGTTTTGCTGACCGGTGTGAATGACGATGCGGCCATTATGCGGGATTTGGTGCAGAAGCTTCTGATGTGCAGGGTCCGCCCCTATTACCTTTACCAGTGTGACCTGATTCAGGGCTCGTCCCACTTAAGGGCCAGTGTGGCCAAAGGTATTGAAATTATCGAGTCCTTGCGTGGTCACACCACCGGATACGCGGTGCCTCAGTTTGTGATCGATGCCCCCGGTGGCGGCGGCAAGGTTCCTGTCGGTCCTGGATATGTCGTTTACCATGATCAGGAAAAGGTGGTGATCAGGAATTTTGAGGGAAAAATCTTTGAGTATCCGGAGCCCACACAAGCCGTTTTGGATCATCACGCCACGGAACTGGCGGGAATCTGATTTCTAAAAAGACGTGCGGAGTCCGTGAATTTCGGATCGTGTGTCAGCCGCCTTGAACACCGAGGTGCCTGCGACAAGAATATTCGCACCGGCTTCCAAGGAAGCTTTTGCCGTTTCGATGGTGATTCCTCCATCGACCTCAATGGAAAAATCGAGACCGGCCAGGGAGCGCCAAGCGGATGCGGTGCGAACTTTTTCAAGCATTTCCATAAGAAACGGTTGCCCCCCAAAGCCCGGCACCACGGTCATCACCAATAAAATATCAAAGGCTCCCAAAAAAGGCTTCACAGTATCAATTCCTGTGTCCGGGCTGATCGCCAGGCCTGCCAGCCGGCCCGCAGAGCGGATGGCGTGAAGGGTCTTCGCGACATCATGGTCTGCCTCCACATGCACGGAAATCGAATGAGCCATGGAAGTGAATCTGGGAACATAGTCGTCCGGCTTGGAGATCATGAGGTGAACATCCAGCGGGAGTTGTGTGTGACGCGAAACGGCCTCGACCACTGCGGGACCAAAAGAAATATTTCCCACGAAGTGCCCATCCATCACATCGCAGTGAATCCAATCGGCTCCAGCCACATCCACCCTGCGGACTTCTGATCCCAAATTCGCAAAATCGCTGGCCAGAATGGACGGGGCCACCAGAGTCGGAAAATTACCCATGCATGTTGGATTAGCACTTTCCTCTCAACACAGCGATCTCATTTTTCCAAGCCATATCAGCCCGGCTAACTGCTACTGGGGAGAGGGAACGGCTTTGACTCGCAGGAAAGTCCTGGAATTTCCCGATAGGGGGGACGTGTTGAGGGGTGTTCCAGCGATCACAACGCCCGGCACGCTAAAATCTGTCAGCCCTGCCGTGCCCCAATCCACGAGGTTGGTTGAGGACTCGACCTGAAGGGTTGCCTCAGGCCGGGACACCGCGGGAATACTGACCCGGAAAAACCCACCAACGACCTCATGAGCGAGCTGAGGCTTGATCGACGACTCGTCGATTCTGGAGCCGGAAAGGTATTCGATAAGATTTGGAAATCCATCTTTGTCAGTGTCCTGCTCAGGAGTTGCCAGAAATGTCTTTGCCAGCGCTTTCACGGCATCGAGTCGTCCTCCGGACACACAACTTCCCTGATACAATGTGGTGGTGACCACGGAGGACATCACAAGGGACTTGATTTCCGCGGCGGTCCAGCTTGGGTTCACGTATTTGATTGCTCCGCAAACAGCCGTGACGTAGGCCGCTGCCTGGGAGGAGCCCGTGAAATACTGGTAGGTGGTGGTCAGATGGGTGCTGTAAATGAATCGACCCGGGGCAAGGAGATCCACGCTGGTCGCCCCGAAATTTGAAGGGTTCGGTGTGCCTGCCCACCTTGTGTTGTCCAGGGAGTGACTTCCGACCGAGATGATATTATTGTTTGGATAGGAACTGGGATAGTTGGGGATCGTGTCATTGTTTGTCCCTTGATTTCCGGCACTGATCACCAAAAGGATCCCCGCCGCTTCACAGGCCGTGATTTCATCGCTCAACAAGGTGCTGTTGTTATAGTTCTGGAGGGAAAGGTTGATGATGGAAACACCTTTCTGGCGGGCGAAGGCCAGGCCTGCTATCAGATTGGAGGTTAACCCTGAATTCGAGGAGTTCAGGATTTTACCAACCATGATTTTTGCTCCCGGAATCAGTCCGGCAATGCCAACCGCATTCCCCCGGTTTGCTGCGATGATCCCTGACACGTTCGATCCGTGCCCATGGTCGTCTGTCGGGTTGTTGTCCAAGTTCACGAAATCCCATCCATTGATGTCATCGACCCGTCCATTCGCGTCATCGTCCACCCTGTTTCCAGCAATTTCCTGAGGATTCACCCATGCCACGTTCTGCAGGTCGGGATGTAACAGGTTAAGGCCCGAATCGAGGACCGCGATCACAAGTCCGGAGGTATTCTCAATGGTTCCCCAAAAATCTGGCGCCCGCACGTCCGTGCCAACCACACTGCCGCCAAACTGACCGGTGTTATTGTGGCCCCACTGGTTCACAAATCCCGGATCATTCGGCACACCGCTGCCAAAACCGATCCCATCACCCTCGGCAGATTTGACCAGGTCGGGATGCGCCGCCAAAACTTCCAGGGCTTGGGGAATCGCATCGATCTCAGATGATGGCAATCGAAGGGTGAAGTGACCGGGAGCTATTTCGTCCAGCACCACGATTCCGGCTGACTCCAGAGACTTCTGCAATTTCTCTTTGTTTACCCCCGGTGCGGCGCTGATGAGAACTTGGTCCGCCAGAAACATCTCGCGGGAGATCAATGCCCCCATGCCATCTTTGGCCTCCCAACGTTCAACAACACGCACGGGGCGAGGTTGGGCCCCGGTTTTTACCAGCCTGACCCGCGTCCACTGACGATCGGAGGCCAGGGCGTGCGTTTGTGTTTCTAAAACTGTGCCGCTCGCAATCACCAGCTCGGCAGGATCGTTGGAATTGGAGGATTCCGGTGGAAAAGAGACGTCAGGTGTGGAGGACGTGATTCGAGCTTGGAATTTTTGGGGCTTTTGTTCGTGGGAAGCTCTTTGTGGATTTTCCACTTTCTTCGCTTGGAACTCCTTCTCAGGGACTGAGTAGGAAACGACCAGCACTGAAAGAGCCATCACGACGACAACAACCAAGGCCGCCCCGAGCGTCTTATGTTGCATAATCTCCATATTGGAAAGTTATCACATTGTGCAACAAAAACACGATAATAATGAGGTGTTTTTAATATAATATAAACCATTAACATGCAGCTACATACGCTTATGATAAAAATCATAAAATTAATTACCTGTTGCATAGAAAATCCCTCAAAATGTGGATAGTTTTTGTTTCATTATCTCGTGATAAGCGTTGCATGAAGCGGCAAGAGGCCGGATGCGACGGGGGAGACAGCGTCACCAGATGAATCAAACCCGTCGGGAGATTCCGGCCCAACGGACGCAGTTGTCAGTTACAAAAGATAGAGCACCTCCCGAAATTCATTTCCGGAAAGCGCATTGAGAGGCGACGGTCTGAGAGGATTGCATGAAGTGGCAGAGAGCGGCACAAAGACGTTTGTTAAGGACATCGAGGGAGGGAGAGATAAAGTCGGAGAAGAAGTC
>JBGSPC010000284.1:0-6394 GCA_041738805.1 Terrimicrobiaceae bacterium
TTCCGCCTCGAATTTTTTTTTGTTCATTGAGGCAAGCATAACCTCACATCAAGGCGCATGGCAATCCTCCACGAGGCACGGAGGAAAACAGCCCGGTGATCTCTGCTCAGAGCACCCGCCCGTGCCGCCGACGGCGCAAAAGCAGGGCACTGGCCCCAACACCAATCAGCATCAACGAGGTCGGCTCGGGAATGACGTTGAATGTGTAGGTTGCAGTCGTGGATTGGAGGCCATCTGCGACATGATCGCCCGTGATTTCAAACTGCAGATTGTAAATTCCCGGCTGGGTGAATGCCAAGTTGTAGTGGACGTGGTTGCCAGCTGTCAAATTGATGGCATCGGCCGCGCTGATCCCATCAAAAGTTTGAATGAAGACGCTCGAGGCGGTTTCAAACAAAGAAAAATATCCTCCACCGTCAACTCCTGTGCCGGTCATCCCCGTGAGAGTGAGGACGATGCTGCCGCTCCATTCCAAGGGCTCGAGTTCCTCTGTTCCAAATCCAAGGAAGGGAACTCCTGCCGTTGCGGAGTCGGTGGAATTATCGGGAAGAAACCAAAGTGGTTCACCGGCTCCCGTGCCCAGAAAATCGAAGGAAGCACCCGCCGGACGCGGCACGTTGGCCGAGAATTCAAGGATCAAGTCAGCGGCTCCATATTCAAAACCAACGGGATCGTTGGACATGGGGATACCATCAACAACGACCTCCTCGCCATCCTCGCCAAGATGCCAATGGGGCTCGAATCCGGCGAGGGAATCATAACCAATACCAATATCGCCATGGCCCAGTGTCCAGACACTTTGTGTGTGGCCCCATGAGACCGTTGCAAGGAGAGAGAGACAGAGAAGTGCGATTGTTTTCATTCTATATGTTGGGTGTTGGAGGGATGGTTTCGGCCGGAAAGCACGAATAGATGCAAGTCTATTGCAAAAGGAGAGCCCGTCAATTATTTTATTGCAAGAAATATGCATTAATAACTGGGCGTGGATTGAAGGGTGATTTTTACCCGGCCAAAACGTTTTGCGGGAACACCTGCCGATCGGCTGTCAGTGATTTTCACCCGCTCCCAATCGGTTCCCGGAATGTCGGTGATTGTGGCGGTGCCACTCTCACTCCAAGTGTTTGAAGCGAGGTCGCTGGTAAACTGGGGGGTGTAGAGGATTTGCGGGTTGGAGAGGGATTTTCGTTGGACAAATTCCATGGTCAACCGGTTTTCACCACTGACCTCCTCCAGTTGAACGAGTGGAAGTCCGCTAAGACCAGTACCGGCGGTGATGGGTTTGGCATCCGGGTCAGTGGGATCGAGATTGAAAGCGTATTCAATCAAATTGGGGAGACTGTCGCCATCGGGGTCGGCAATTGGCACACCGATCTCCGGATCGACAATATCCGGGCCGCTGAAGTGGGTGGCCCGCCACATCGCAAGAGTGCCAACAGCGACGGTGACCGTGTGGGGTTCGCTCACGATGGGCTGACTGTCCGAGGCCCGAAACGCGGTTCCCCGAAACGTGATTCGATAAATTCCCAACTCGGTGAAGCTCCAGTTCACGTGGTTGTGGGAGACGTCCGTGATGAAATAACGGTCACTGGCATTGATCCCGTCGCTCGTCGCCATCCACAATGTGGCTGCCCCAAGACCATTGGTTGAGTACAAAGAAAAGTGAGGCGCATCTGTGGCGGCTCCGGAGTAGTGCAGGTCAACAAGCTCTACCGCCTGCCAGCGGCGGACAAGGTTGTTCAGCCGGGGATCCGGGTTTGCGTAGGACAGCAAGGTTGACGGAGGGTGTGCCCCTCGAAAACCCGGCCAGGTGTAGTTGCGGGAGTTTTGCGGCAAATTCCAGAATGGGGTGCCCTCCTCAGCTCCGATAAAATCAAAACCGGGATTCCCGTCTCTCACAAATCGATCCCCCGGGCGGGTCGGGTCCGTGGTCAGGAAGTCACGCGCGGGAAGCGCGGCGTTCTCGAGTGCCACCTCCAGGTTGGGAGTGTCAAACGTGCCACCATAGCGATAAAAGATCTGCCAGGAATTATCGGCAGGCACGTAGCGATACGTGACGTCCGCATGATCTTCAATCAAAACGGCTGCATGGCTCGCTGCACCAAGGATGGCGAGAAGGGGAATGATGACACTTTTCATAAACGCCACAGATTAACGGGGAAGTGCAAAGTTATCCCCGGCCTCAAGCCGGGCTTTCATGGTCGACGCCAGATGCACTTCCACATGCCCGTCGGCATAAAGATAGTTGGATGAACCAACAGAATGATCCGGCTTTTTCGCCGTGGTAAAGCGATCTGGCGCAATGTCCCGGGTCACAGCAGACCAAGTCGTCCAAGAGGAAGAGTGGGTGTGGTCTTCAAAGTCGCTCACATCCGTAAGATCGGAAATCACAAATGTCATGATGGTATTGCTGCGACTTTTGATTTTTCTGAGATCGTTGCCAATCCCACCAAGACTCTGCCCCTGGGCATCAAACTCGGGAACAAACAAGTAGCTGTTCATCACATAGCTGGTTCCTTTGGATTCCAGGCGCTCTGGTCCCTTTGGATCAGCCGGGCAGATACGAACTTTGTCCACCTTGTCAAGATAGGGCTCAACGGTATAAATCCATGACTCCCCGAAAAAAGCGGTATGGGATGTTTCCGGTAATTGCTGGTTGTGGTCGTTTGCGTACATCATCAGCGCAGCTCCGATCTGCCGCATGTTTGAGGCGCTGGCCGTCTGCTTGCCGGCGACAAGGGCTCTCTGAATCGTTGGGAATACCAGAGCCGTCAGTGCGCCAATCACTGCAACCACCACAAGCAACTCCACCATCGTGAATGCCATGCAAGCCCCCGGCCTCATCAACGATGGGTTGGTTGTTGTTCTGCGAACTGGTGCTGGGCGGTGAGGCTGCTCTCTGACGGTCATTGGATTAATTCAAAAGGAGGGACGTTCGGCCCTGTTGGAATATCATCAAGCACCGGCGAATATATGCAAGTCAATTGCGCAAACAATTTGCGATTAAGTCCGCAGTGCGGGTGATAAGCCCATCAGGTGGTGGGGCCGGTCAGTCCCATACCCTCCCACTTTTGCATGACGAATAGTCGCTGCCTCCCGGACAGGATTGCCTGGCGAGACACGCCCGCATGCCAGAAAAAAATGAAACCCGCTGCCGTTTCCGGCCGCGGGCTTCTAGGTTTTGGCACCTGACAGAATATTAAGTCAGCCGTGAAAGATAGCAAGCTCTGACTTTTTCCGGGAACACGCGGGGCGGATCAGGCGCTTGGTTGGTGATGGAGGCGGGGGCCGGAATCGAACCGGCGCATGAGGCTTTTGCAGAGCCTGGCCTTACCACTTGGCAACCCCGCCATCACCATCAAAAAATTACCATATCACTTCCAAGGGTGGGACGACAACTGAAACTTGACCCTCTGTCAGAGTTCCCTCGGATTGTTCCAAGGATTCCACAACCCCGTCGAGGAAGGTGATGGAAAGTTTGCCAACGGGGACCCGCACATAAACGGTACTGGAAGTGAGTTGATTTCCGCTCGAGATGATGGTGCCCCCGGGGGAGTTTGTCCCACCTGGAATATTAATCACTGTTTGTCTGAATCCGGGACTCACGGTTGTTTGTGGCACGAGCTCGTAGCGGATATATTCCCAGACCTGCCGCACAAAGTCTTTTTCCGCACGCTTGGTTTTTTTCTGCGGTTTGCCAACGCTGCGAGAGACCTCTCCCTCCGTCATGCCGATGGCCACCTCATTCTGAGAGATCAAGTCTTCAACGACTTTCCGCCGTTCTTCGGCTTCTTGGAGGTTGGTGAGAAGGTTTTTTGGGAGGGGCTCCAGTTCGGTGTATGGGATCCAGGCGGCGACTCCTCCCTGCCGGGCGTCCCCGCGGATTCTGCAAACATTTTCAAGAAAGGCTTCAACCCGCACGGACTGTGGAAAACGAAGCGTTCCGGCATACCGGGTCAAGCCGGAGTCGAAAAAGCAGGGAGCCGGACGGAGCAGTTTCATGCGCAAAGGCTTTTCTCCGAAATCAGACAGGTAAATGGCTCCAGGCTCCCGAATGATGGGCGAACTCATTGACATTCCCGGCACAAGAACAACCACGAGGAAAACCCACCATGCGAAACGGAATTGCATGATAAAATTCTTTCATACTTGCCACAAAAAATCCACTCGAAACAGATGCTGGAACTTGCGGGAAATTCCAACACAGGCTAGAAGTTTTGCTTTATTATGAACGGCATCCACGAATTTGTCCTGCGGGGCGGTCAGCGAATCACCGCTGGAGCACTGAATGACTTCCACCCGAAACTTCCTCTCTCCAAAGCCAAGGCTGAAACCATCGATGCGCCCGACTATCCTCACTTGCGCGAACAGGTTCACTTTCTTGCGAGCTATGCCGAAGACGTGATTGATGGCGCTTACAATTCGAATGATCTCCCCGCCGTGGCCGAGACAGTTTTTGCACTCGGTTACCTCCTCAGCGATGTCGATATCATTCCCGACTCTGTGCCCGGCAAAGGGTATGCTGATGATTCAGCCGTCATTCGCGCGGTACTGATATCTCATGAGCCCGAGTTCCGCGCTTATGCCATTTCCATCGGTAAGGATTTTCACGAGGTCGGCACGGAAGCCTGACATCGCCGGGAACCTCCTTCATCGCGCTGGCGACTCCTTGTGGCCGGCCTCTCCCTACGAAACCGCATCGATCAGTCGCGCTTTGAGGGCGGCGATCGGGATTCGTTCCTGCTGCATGGAGTCCCTGTGACGAAGGGTCACAGTGCCCTCGTTTTCCGGTCCGTTTTCACCAATCGTGTCAAAGTCCACGGTGACGCAGAACGGGGTTCCTGCTTCATCCTGCCGGCGATACCGGCGGCCAATGGCCCCTGATTCGTCGTAGAAGACATTGATGTGGGACCGCAGGGATTGAACAATCTCGCGGGCTTTCTCCACGAGGGCCGGCTTGTTTTTGAGGAGCGGAAGAACGGCACATTTGATCGGAGCCACCCGTGGATGGAATCGCAGGACCGTGCGCGTTTCGGATTTTCCGCCATCACCGGTCACGACCTCCTCATCATAGGCGGCGGATAAGATGGCGAGAGCCAGGCGATCCAGGCCTGCGGAAGGTTCGATGACGTGCGGGAGGTAATTTCCTTTGAACAGATTCTGGCAATAAGAAGAGATCTCTTCTTCTGTGATTTCCTGTTTCGAGCGGTTCTCAAATGTCTTCTGAACGAACGCTTGCCGCTGGTCCTCGGAAAGGGCCGCTGCGGAGGCTTTTAATTCCTCATCAAAAACCTCAAGGGGTTTGCCACTGTGCTTTTGGTGCTGTCGAAGGTCAAAATCACCGCGTGCGGCAATGCCTTCAAGTTCCTCCGTGCCAAAGGGGAATTTGAAAAGAATATCAACCGTGGCGCGCGCGTAGTGGGCAAGGTCTTCCGGTTTTTGCCAGTAGTAATCGAGCACATCGGCTCCAAGGCCGATGCCCGCGTAATAGGCTGTTCGTTCAGCGACCCAGTAGCGGTGCCACATCTCCCAGCCCCAATTGGGTTGGGGGGTGGAGAGGTCTGCCCCTTGTTCCCAGCGGGTGACACTGCCGTAAAGCAATTCAATGGCCTCATCAGGACGAATAAAAAATTCGAGTTCCATTTGCTCGAATTCGCGGGATCGGAAAATAAAATTACGCGGCGTGATCTCATTCCGGAAGGCCTTCCCGATTTGAGCAATGCCAAACGGCACTTTCACCCGTGTCGAGTCGATCACGTTTTTGAATTGGGCAAAGATCGCTTGCGCGGTTTCCGGACGGAGGTACGCGACATTGTCATCGCTTTCAACAGGACCGGTGTGGGTTTTGAGCATCAAGTTGAATGGTCGCGGCTCGGTCAGCAGCGCGCCATTGCCAGGATTGAAACGGGTGGAGTTGGAAACCTCCTCCTGACGTTCCCCGAGCAATTCCAGGTTGACCCAATCGCCGTTGGTCTTATCCACCGATCCCTCGGCATAATACTCGCGCGCCAACTTGCGGGCCCGCTCGATGTTTTCGTTTTTTTTGAGCAACACAGCAAACGGGCGCTCGGGAGCGTGACCGGAGGCCGCTGATTTTGCCCCGCTGAACCAGACCGCCGTTCCGGATTGAGGTTCAATTTGATCCGAACGAAAGCGCGATTTCGTGAGAAGACAGTCGGACATGGGATCGCTGAAGGTGTCGACATGACCGCTCGCTTTCCAAACCGCCGGGTGAAGGATGATGCTGGCATCCAGGGCCACAACATCATCGCGCTGACGGATCACGGCTTTCCACCAGGTGTCGCGGAGGTTGCGTTTCAGCTCCGCGCCGAGAGGGCCGTAGTCCCAGAACCCGTTAATTCCACCATAAATTTCCGAAGATTGGAAAATGAACCCG
>JBGSPC010000127.1:0-30927 GCA_041738805.1 Terrimicrobiaceae bacterium
TGCCTGGCGTTGCTTGACCCGGACGATGTCCGCGCGCGGTTCGAACTCGACTTCCTTCGCTTCGCCGAGGCGATGGATATGGTCCTGCCTGACCCTAAGGGTTTGGAGGAGCCCTATGCGAGTGACCTGAAATGGCTGGCCAGGCTCCGGGTTGTCGCGCGACGGGCACACTATCAAGAGCCTTTCGACCCCAAGGACTATGGCGCCAAAGTGGGAGAGATCATCAACAAACATCTGTCAGTAGATGGCGTCGAGCAACTGCTCGCCATGCGCGACATCCTTGACCCTGCGTTCAAGCAGCATCTCGGAAGCCTTGCATCTGCTGAAGCCAAGGCCGCTGAGATCGAACACGCCATCAAGCACGAAATCCATGTGCACAGGGACGAAAACCCCACGGCCTATGCGTCGCTTTGGGAACAATTGGAGCGGATCGTAAACGAACGCCGCGAGGCACGGATTTCTGCGGCTGCAGCGCTTGCACGGCTTGAGGAACTTTCTGGAAGCGTCGCCGGCGCCAGGGCGGGCGCAAGCGGAGTTGGCAACGGGTTGACGGGCACCGCCGGTGCCATTTTGCCATTTCTGGACGGAACTGCCGCCGAACAGCTTCGGACCGAAACAGCGACCGAGATGGCAAGCGCATTGGAAGGCTTTGCCGAAGTTGTGGACTGGCAGCAGAAAGAGGACGTGCAGCGCCAAATGCGGCGGGCGATCAAGGAGCGTCTCCGGCCGCTCGGTATGGACGCCGGCAAGATCGAAGCGGCCACAGCCAAGGTTATGGACGTTGCCCGCGCAAGGCTTGCGCGATGACCCCGTCGGTGGAGCATTCAATCGAGTTCGGCGGAGAACGGATCAGTTTCCTTATCGAACGCACAGCCCGGCGTAAGACGGTCGCGATTTCGGTTGGCCACGAAGGGGTGCGGGTACTGGCACCTGGCGATCTGGATGATGAGCGCATCCTTGCGATGGGAGCGAACAATGTCTGCCGCATCCCGGAACATCCGGATCGCCACCTTGTTGGCTTTTTTCAGCGCTCCCGGGGTGAGCAGCAAACCCGGAGGCCAATGCCCGCCAAAGTAACTGATGTATAGGTCTCCATTGGGTTCGTTTTGCGGAACATAGGTCCGGACATACGGGGCCAGTGCGGAGCTCATCCGCTCCACAAAACCTTTCCAAGCAGGCTCCACATCGGGGTGAAGAAAGTTGGACTGAGCCTTGTTATTAGTGTCATACAACCAATCAGGAAATGTGAAGTGCCAGAGCGTCACAATAGGTTCGATGCCATTGGCCTTGAGTTTCCGGGCCATCTCAACGTATTGACGGATGGCGGATTCATTATAGACGCCTCGTTTTGGTTCGACCCTGCCCCACTCAATGCCAAACCGGTAATGGTTCACGCCCAGCTTTTTGAGTGTGGCCAAATCCTTGTCAAACCGGCTCCATGAAAAGGTGGCCTCATCACCGCGGGGCGGAATGTGACCCTCGTCGGCAAACACGTCCCAATCCGTGCGGAAATAATACGGCGAATCCGGCGCAACGCCCCGATCTTCATTCTGGTAACTGGATGTGGAAGTTCCCCACCAGAATTTCCCCGTCTTCACCGTTTTTCCTGAGGCCGGCTTCTCATAAGCCTTCGGTGGCATCACGCAAGAACTCAGGGCAAAAACGAGCGGAATCAGACAGAAAAAAGGCTTCATAGGGTCAGGGATGGATTGAACTGCTTTACCGCCCGGCCTACAGTTCCGCAATCATGAAGTCCGTATTTGTTCTCCCGGTTGTTGCTGCAATGCTTGCTTGCCCTGTCATTGGCCACGCTGTCGATGACGCTTTTCAAGACCCGGATTCCCTGATCCTGAAAGATGGGCGGACGGTTCGGGGCCTGATTGTCAAAAATTCTGCTGGTGAAGTTATCCTCCAGGAGCGCTATGCAGAAATGGCTTATCCCAAGAGCGAGATTGCCCGCATTCAGGATGTCCCGGATGAGGGCACGGAATTTACCAACATGCTCGACAAGGGGGAATTGCCGTCATGGAGGGTCATCGTCAACGACCTGCGCACGCATGATAATATCAAATCCTTTGTAGAAATTCCTGCCGTCAAGGTGGATGTCGGCGTCTTCCGCAATGTTCCTTACAAATCTTTTCGAATCAATGATCACCTGGAGTTTAATATCTATGGAGATCCCGAAAATCCGGCCGGCGTGGAGCTGGGGATTTTTGGAAAGCGGGCCGGAGACAAAAAGCTTCAGATGATGCTGAGGGCCTACTTGGCCGGGTTCTTAACCTCCCGCGCTGAAATCGCCGCTCTTTATTCCGTGGGGTTGGAAGAGGGTGCAAAAAAAGCCGGCAACTTCGTGGCCGAAGTGACCCCCACCACGGCAGAAGATGCGTTTGGGGCCTGGTGGATTTCGCTGTATGACGCAAAAAAAATGGAATCCGTCAGGTTGACCGATGCAAAATATGCTGCGATGACGCTCACCGCCGATGAGGTTTTGGAGCGGGACGGGCGGGTCAAAAGCCGCGAGTGGACAAAGGCCGATCTCGGACTCGCTTCCCGCATGGACAGCGACTCCGACGAGGTGATTCAACGTGGATTCTACCGGGACGAAAACGGGGTGTTCCGCATCCTTGGAAATTCCAAGAATCCTTAGTTCTCATTCACCTCCTCCACGGTGTCATACTTCTGAGAGGTATCGAAATTCTGCATTTGCTGCGATTGGGTATCATGTCATGATGATAGCATGCAATGTCACGAGGCAATTGACCGGCGGTCCTTGGAAATGGATCGTGAGATTGCCCGTCGTCTTGAAAAACATCCCGAATTCGTGGATCAAGCTCGTGTCACTTTAAAGCGTTGGCTGGATGCCGCCGACCCCTCGGTTCGGCCCGTTTTTGAAGAGTGGGAGGAAATCCTTGGCTCTTCTTTGGACAAGATCCAGGATGTTCTTCGCGGAGAAGATGAGCGAAGCTGTCGTCTGCGCCAATCCAGTCCTTTCTGTGGAATTTTGCCGAGATCCGAACGTACCCGGATTTTGTTGGATTATGACAAGAGACCAACTTGAGCATGTGATTCGGGCGGCCGCAGCCAATGCGGATACCGATCAAGTGGTGATCATCGGCAGTCAATCACTTTTGGGTAGTCACCCTGAAATGAATCACCCTGTTCTGACGGCCTCCATGGAGGCGGACGTGTTCCCGCTGTCTGATCCTTCCCTTGCCATCCTTATTGATGGTGCCATTGGCGAGCGATCTGTTTTTCACGAAACTTTTGGCTATTACGCACACGGCGTGGGAATTGAAACGGCTGTTTTGCCTGATGGTTGGAGGGAACGGCTTGTGCCTGTAAAAAACGCAAACACCCGGGGGAACACGGGTTGGTGTTTGGATCCGCAGGACCTTGCGATCAGTAAGCTGGTGGCAGGGAGGGAAAAAGATTTAATATTTCTTCAGGCCATGAAGGATTTACAGTTGCTGGATTTGGAGATTCTGCAAATGAGATTGGCTCAGACTCAAATCATGCCTCCTGAGATGAGGAAGTTGCTTGACGCCCGGTTACTACGGTTTTTTAAAAACGAGTAAATTTGTTCCCAATGCTCACATGGACGGATCAAACTTCAGCGAGGTGATGATTTTTTCGCGAAGTTCTGATAAGGCCTTTGCTTCAGAATCAGGGGCCTGCCAGGCGAGAAAGTAAAGGGTTCCGGAGGTGTCATTTGCGGTGGCCACGTCCACAATCCGCAAGTTGCCGGTTTCACCTTCCACCGCATATTCCGTCCGCAGCGTGTGGAATGGTTCGGATTTTGATTCTTTGACCGCACCACCGTCTTCAACACTGAAGGCCAGAAGCTCGGCGGCATATTTGCTGGGAGACATCTGCGCACGGCCGGGCACATCCGGGGTCACACTCAGGGTCAGCCCCACGGAAAAAGTGCCTCCCGCCTCAGTGATTTCCTCCCGGGTAATCTGATAGACAATAACCCCTTCTTCGTTGTCCTCTTTCACATGCCAGCCTTCCGGGATTTGTATGGAGGCTTTGACAGCTGAAAGGGGGAGTTCCTTGAGGGGCGGATCGGCTGCCAGGACAGGAAGGGCAGATACGAGGAGAAGACCAAAGGCTCGGAGTATGTTCATTGGCGTTGGGAGATGGTGGTGTCTGTTTTTTGGAAATCCGGAAACCGTCGTTGGAGTTCATCGGTGGCCTTATCGGCTTCGGTGTCGTTGTTGGCGCGCCGGTAACTTTCGGCCCCGCGTTGCAGGGCACGCGGGGTGATGACAGGATCCTCGTACAAAAGCGCCACGGTCATAAAGGCACGCGCCGCGGCGTCATAGTCGCCGCGGGAGAACTCGATCTCGCCGACAGTCATGCGTCCGGCCGCATTCAAACGACCTTCGGGTTGAAGGAGCAGGGCTTCGTTGACGGATTCCAAGGCTTGATCGTATTCTTTGAGTCCACGGTTTGCTTCCGCGATGGCAAGCAGGCCCCGTGCTTGCGCTGAAGGTTCCTTCGTTTTTTCGAGGAAGACTTTGACCGAGTCGATGGCCTCTTTGTTTTTGCCGAGGGCATTTTGAGACTCGGCAAGGACAATAAGGGATTCGGGGTCAGCGGATCCGCTTTTTGCCACCAGATTCAAAGATTTTTCAGCGGAAGCAAAATCGCTTTCCTGAGCGCTGCGAAGTCCCAACCAACGGTGGACATCGACCGGCACTAGCTCCGGGCCGAGTTTTGCAACTTCTTCCTGCAAAGCGGATCGATTTTCGGTGTAGTAATAACAGAGGGCTATCCTCAAGCCTGAGCGATCTCCAAAGGCTTTTGGGTCCAACTCTCTGGCGCGCTTCAGATGGCCGAGGGCCTCGGCATATTGTTTCTGCTCGAAGTCCGCCCATCCGATCCAATACTCCGCTTGAGCAACTCCTTTGCTTTGGGGGTATTCCTTCAAGAGTTGAAGGAAAGCGGTTTTCATCGCGGGATAATCCTCGAGTTGTCCGAGAATAAGCGCCCGTTGTTGAATCGAAAGTTCCCGCTCGGCAGCCTTGGGATAATCGTCAATCACTTTTTGAAAATCTGCGATGGCTGGCTGATACTCTTTGAGTCGCTGGCGGGCGAGGCCGCGTTGGGCCAAAGCCGGTGCGATAAATTCGGAATCCGGATATTGGTCAATAAACCCGGTGAAAGCCCGGACGGCCCCGGTATGGTCGCCGGTGTTTGCAAGGCACCAGGCCTGTTTGTAGTGTGCTTGCCTGCGAAACTCCGGGGAGAGGCCGGATTTCAGCACAGCCTCGTAGGACTTGGCGGCTTCAGCAAAATTGCCTTCCTGAAAAAGCAATTCCGCCAGGAGAAGGTTGCCACGATCTCTTTCGGCGGCGTCGTCGGTATCTGCCAGGAATGCCTGGAGTTCGGCCCGTGTTTTTTGATCACTGAGCTCATGCATGGCCACGATCCGGCTGAATCTTGCGCGTCGTGCCGCTGCGCTTTTGGGAAATTCTTTGGCCAGCCGGTTGTAAAATTCCAAAGCCTTGAGCGTGCTTCCGGATTCGCGGTGGGAGGCGGCAATCATAGCCAGTGCCTCGGCTCGGTATTCTCCCACCAACAGCCCAAGCTCTTCGTCAGAAATCGATGTCAGCTTTTTGTGGTTTCCTGTGGAGGCGTACAAACGCAGGGCACCCAACATGGCGACCGCACGCCATTGTCCGCCCTCTTTCATGGCCAGCACAGAATCGAAATAATCGGCCGCTTTCTTTTTGTCTCCCAGCTCCGAGGCCAGGGCTCCGGCCTTGACGGCAGCCTCTGCGCGCAGGGCCTGGGGCGTTTGGGTGCCTGCGATTTCCTCATACCCGGCGAGGGCTTCTTTTTTATTCCCTGAGGCCGCCAGCGATCCAGCCAGAGCCAGCTTGGCATAGTCACGATAGGGATTGTTGCTCTCCACTTCAGCAACCTCGCGAAAGAGAGCCGCAGCATCCACCGCTCGTCCCAGCCTGTCCATGCACCGGGCAGCCTGATATTTCGCAGAGAGCCGCACCTCTTCGCTGCCGGCATGCTGCATGGCCGACTGGAATTGTTTGAGGGCCGGCTCATACATGGAGTCGGCAAACAGGATTTCCCCCAGGCGGTAGGCACCGGCACCAAAAAATTCTCCTTCACGGAATTCCGCCGTCAGACGCGAGAAGGCATCCTTTGCATTTTTTTCTTCTTTCAGGGCCCGGTAACTCTCACCCAAACGAAAAAATGCTGCTTCTCTGCCGGAGGCTCCCGGGAAATTTTTCAGGAACGTTTCGTATTCCATGGCGGCGAAGTCGTACATCTTTCTTGTGTAGATACTGTTCGCTTTTTCAAGTTGCTCGGCGGCTTCATCCCTCCCGCCACCCTGAGGGGTCAGGCGGATGGCGTTGGGGTCCTCAACCGGTTCGGCACGTGGAATGGCTTGCTGAGGCTCTTCCGGAACTGCGGGTTGTTGAGATTCCTGCGCCGTGGGGTATGCGGGGCGCACTTCGATGGTTCCTTCCGGCTGACGGGGTACCACGCGTTCCATCCAGGCGGGGTTGTCAAATTCCTGGGGCTCGGAAAGTCTTGGAGCTGCTGAAGGCACCGGGATGGCCCTCCGGATTTCAGGCTCCGGGGCCCCGGGGCTTTGAGCGGTGGAGACGCTCACCGTGGCTGCCAGTGCTAATGCGGCCGCAAAAAATCTCATGTTATTCCGGTTTGCTTGTTGCAAAGGCAACATTCCAAATGTTGGCCGAGCGGCACACATCCAGAACATCCACAACATGCTTGTAGTTCACTTCCTGGTCTCCCCGCAGGACCACGGCTTGGTCAGGGTAAAGCTGGGCAATTTTGGTGAGGGCCTCTCTTAATTCGTCCGCACTGAAAGATCTCCTGTTCATGACGATTGAGCCGTCGCGTTTGACATTCAGAATCACTTCACCAACCGATCGGCGGGACTCTTTGCCCTCGCGGGCCGTGGGGACTTTGACATCCAGCTCGGTTTCATCCCGCGAGAAATTCCAGGTCACCAGGAAGAAAATCAGCAGTAAAAACACCACATCAACCATGGGGGCGATGGCAATGCTCGCGGGTTCGGATTGAAGATGTGCGCGAAAGTTCACTGTTCTCTGCCACCGGTGAAGTTGGCACCAACCTGCGCCATGAGTTGGGTGGTTGCTGTTTCCAACTCGGAGACAAGACTTTGAACCCTTCCCCGGAAAAACGCATAAGCTGCCATCGCAGGGATTCCGATCACCAGGCCGGCCGCTGTGGTCACCAACGCCTCAGCCACACCATCGGCTAACATCATCGGGCGTGTCGCCGCCATGTCATTCGCCACCACACTGAAGGATTTGATCATTCCCAACACCGTGCCCAACAAACCCAGCATCGGAGCAATCGAGCCAATATCTGCCAGGTAGCTGATTTGACGGTTCATCGCACTGGCCTGGCGGACCCCCTCGGTCTGGGCAATTTCACGAGCCTCCGCCAGCGTGGCTTTGGGGTTCTTGGTCAAAAAATCAAGGGTTCTTTGAAGCACGCGGGCCACGGCTTCATTGTGGCGATTCGAGACCGCAAGCAAGCCCAGGTAGTCCTTTTTGCGAAGCAGAGCGTCTGCGGTTTGCATATAGCGTGACGTCACCACACTCCTACGGCTCAGGGTAAAAAAGTAGATGATGATCAGTGCCACGGCGATCACGGAGAGCACGGCGAGCGGGATCATCACGACACCTCCTGACGCCGCCACCTGCCACAAGGTCGTCACGGGATCATTGTCGGCAACCGGGAGTGGCTCCTCTTGAGCGCAAAGAGGGGCAACCAATGCGAAAAACACTGCCAGCCGGGAAAAACTTTTCATGAATCCGGATATGATACCCTCTTCGCTCCGTCAAGCAAGCCGGATACATTCCTGCCTCCCGGGCGCAAAAATCACCAGGCATTGTCTTGTCCGTTCCAGCATCTGGATCGGCAGGACAGGGAAAAGGATGCGGTCTTGCCATTTTGGCAGCCAATGGCTAGCGTTTGGACATGAAAATCCGCATGTTCCTCCTGATGCTTTTCTCCTTGACCGGATGCCTCATGGCCGGGGATGTCGTGATTTCCAAATCCGCATTTTTGAATGGAGAAGGCGTCAACGGACAGGTGAACGCTATTGTTCTTCAAGCGGATGGCAGGATGGTCATCGGGGGCTCTTTCAGCTCCGTCAACGGTGTGCCCCGTTCGAATCTCGCCCGGCTTAATTCGGATGGCACGCTCGACACAGCTTTTGCGAATTCTCAAGTTGCCGGCGTGAGCGGACCGGTTCATGCCCTCGCTTTGGCTGATGACGGTTCGATCGTTGTCGGAGGAACATTTAATCAAGCCGGCGGTGTTGCCACCACAGGCCTGGCCCGCTATCTGCCTGATGGTTCGGTGGATCGCGATTTTGCAGCCAAGCTTGAACCCGGCATTAACGGAACCGTGTTGGCTGTGGCGGTGCAAGCGGACGGCAAGATTCTTGTCGGAGGAAATTTTTCATCCATTGCGGGACAGCCACAAAAAAATATCGGACGAGTCAATCCTGATGGTTCACCGGACGGCGCCGTGCCCGCCCAAGGCCAGCTCAATGGCGCTGTTAACGCGATCTCAGCGATGGGTGGCAAAGCCGCCGTCGCTGGTGGATCATTCCGAGTAACCAATCAGGAAGCCCAATCCCTGTTTCTTATTAATCGCTAATCGGCGGCCGATTCGGTCGCACCCCGCGTCGCTGAGAGGCTGACCTCCGGGTTCTTCTCAGCAAAATAGCCGAGCGCCCATTCGCCCGGGAAAAATACGACCCAATGGCCGGTGGCATCGCGGCCCAGGGCAGTTCCTGAGGGCAGGGTCACACTCGGTGTTGTCTCGAAAGATGTTCCATCCTTTTGTGTGATCCAGCGCACCGCCTTCCATGAGGCCGGTTCAAGCCGCACACCGGCTCCGTATTCGTTTTCCAAACGGTGCGCAAGCACCTCAAACTGGAGGGGCCCGACCGCTCCCAGAAGGGAAGTGCGAACAAGGCTGTCTTTGAGTTCAAACAATTGGGCGACTCCCTCACGAAGGAGCTGATCCAAGCCCTCCCGGAAGCGCTTTTGCGTGGCACTGCTGGTGCTGAAAATATTCGAAAAGCACTCGGGAGCAAAGTGCGGGATTTCGTCAAAATGAATGTTCGGAATTTCCGAAAGGGTGTCGCCAATCTGGAATTCGTGATTCCCCACTAACCCGACCACATCGCCCGCCCACGCGGAATCCACGGTTTCCCGATCCCTCGCAAAGAGGCGTTGCGCATTGGAGAGGCGGACCGGGCGCAGCGTGCGGGGATGCGGCACCACCATATCCCGCTTGAACTCGCCGGAGACCACCCGGATGAAAGCCACACGATCCCGATGCTTGGGATTCATGTTCGCCTGAATTTTGAAAACAAATCCTGAGAAATCCGGGTTCGAAGGCTCAATAATTTTGCTGCCTCCCGAGCGGGCAGAAGGCGGCGGGGCCAATTCAAGAAAACGGTTAAGCAACATCTCAACGCCAAAATTGTTCATCGCACTGCCAAAAAAGACAGGGGTCAATTTTCCATTTTGCACGCCCTGTAAATCGAAGTCCGCTCCCGCTCCATCCAGCAGCTCCAGCTCATCGGAGACCTTCGCATAAACCCCCGGAGCCAACACGCTCCGCACCAAGTCGTCGTCAATCCCTTTAACCTCCACCGGGGCCCGATAGGTTCCCCCCGGGGTCCGTTCAAACAGATGCACCAGACGGTTCTCCCGATCAAAGACCCCTTTAAAATCCGGCCCGTCTCCAAGCGGCCAGTTGATCGGCATCGCGTGAATCCCCAGCACGTTTTCGAGTTCATCCAACAAATCAAGAGGTGACTTGGCCGGACGGTCCATCTTGTTGATAAACGTAAAAATCGGAACCCCCCGCAGGCGGCACACCTCAAACAATTTCCGCGTCTGGGTTTCAATCCCCTTACCCGCATCGATGACCATGACTGCTGAATCGACCGCCGTCAGCACCCGGTACGTGTCCTCGGAAAAATCCTTGTGGCCCGGCGTGTCCAGGAGATTCACAACCCGGCCGCCATACTCGAATTGCAAAACCGTGGACGTCACCGAAATCCCCCGCTGCTTCTCCATCTCCATCCAATCGCTTGTCGCCGATCGCTGGTTTTTCCGCGCCGTCACACTCCCCGCCAATTGCACCGCTCCCCCGTAAAGCAGAAACTTTTCGGTGAGTGTGGTCTTACCGGCATCAGGATGCGAAATGATCGCAAATGTGCGGCGCCTGCTGATTTCTTCGTGGGAATCCATGGGAGGCGAGAGTCTCCGGTGTTGCTCAGCGTGAATCCATCTTTTTTTGGCGGGTAGGGAAATTTGCCGGCGAAGGCAGTCCAGAGGGAACGTGCGTCCTGCCCGTTTGAAAGGTTTTTCCCTTGGACGCTGCCACTGCCAATCCGTGCGGGATGCCCATCCTGACTATGGTGGCAGCAATTCGGCCCTCGAAAATTTACGTTAGGTAAAATTTGGTATCCTTTTTGACTGATGGATACACGGGTTAAATCATCTCGCTGAATTGTTGAGCATTCACTTCCCGGCTATCCCTGGCTTTGCTGAAGGAAATCAGGCGGTGTCACAAATTCAAAAGCTCGCGGACTGCACGCTTCACCAATTCCAACGGTGATTCTTGCAGCTTGCCGATGCCGGGTAACGTGAGTTGATGTTGAGGAGTTGAGGTGGATCGCGATCTCCGGGCGCGATGGGAACAAGTGGCGGCAGAGCCGCGTAGGATTTCTCACCGTTCGGCGGAGCGCCCGATCCATCTCATCCACTTTTAATCTCACCCCATGCCAACAGGTGTCACCAGCAAATCCAGATCGCTTCCCCTCGCATCAGCACATCCATCATAAAACCATGGCTTACGTGCCTCTTCTATTGTTGACCTGGTCACAAGACCAGGTCATATAGATATAAAATGGAAATCGCAATTTCGGAATTCAAGGCCAAATGCATTAAGTTGCTGAAGGAAGCGGCTGCTTCAGACGAGGAATTCGTGGTGACGTTGCGGGGAAATCCTCTGGCGAGGGTGGTTGGCGTGAAGGCGTCTGCTCATCGTCGGGTGCTCGGCAGCCAGCGGGAGGCCCTTGATGATCAGGTATCTGACTCAGTTCTTCTCCATTCGGATTTGGAAAACGATTGGACACCGTGAAGCTATTGCTGGACACGCATGTTCTGATATGGGCGGAGTCCCGCGAGGAAAATATCGGCCCGAGGACCCGGACCCTGCTCTTGGATCCGTTGAACGACCTCTTGGTTTCACCAATTTCAACACTGGAGCTTTCGCGCTTGATTGCGCTCTCCCGGCTGACATTACGAAAGCCCTTGGCTGATTGGCTTTCGGAGGCGCGAGGGAATCTGGCGTTTGAGGATGCTCCGATGAGTCATGAGGTGGCCATGCACAGCTTCACGCTTCCTGGCACTTTTCACAAGGATCCTGCTGACCGCGTTTTGGTGGCCACAGCGCGGGCTTTGAATTATCAACTCGTGACAGCAGACGACCTCATCCTGGCTTATCCGCATGTCGCAAGCATCGATGCAAGAACTTAGGCTGCGGGGATTCATAGGTGCTGATGATTCAGCGATGCGGGGGTATTCGAAATCCGGAATTGTGGCTTTGGGCCAATAATTATAATTCCATTCATTTTGTGGAGTAAAGGAGTCCCACGATATTCCGGAGATATTGCTCCTCGGTGATTCCGTCGGTGGCCTCGGGGGGGAAAGCGACTTTGCCCCGGAAGTGTGTGGCCAGGTCGGTGAAGAGCGCGAGCCGTTCGGCCGGGCCAAAATCTTCGCGGCGAAGGAGTGCCTGGAGGGCGATCGTGGCCTCGGCTGGCTTGACGCGCTGACGTAACCGTGCGGCCAGTTGCGGGTATTGAGCAAGAGAATTGAAGTGTCCCGATATCAGCTGCTCGACATCTGGTTCCGTGATTTGAGGAATTCTAATGACAATAGTATTTGCGGCAAGATCTCCAAGCCTCTGAAATTTCGGCGACAGCCAGCAGGCCACACCTCCCACGGCGTAAAACGAGGGGAGAGAGTCCACAAAGCGCAGAAGGTTTCTCACAACAATTTGATGAAACTGAAGTTTCAGTCCCTCCGCATCCACCACTCTCAATCGCAACAAGCGTTTCCCCAGGGTTTGACCTCTCCATAGCCACTCACAGGCGAAGCCATAGCCAATGGAAAGCACGAAATACATAAGCGTGAAAATCGCAACTGCAAGATCGCGGCTGATCAACCCGAATACGCCAATGATGGCACCCAAAACGCTCATCATGGCTGAGATGACCATCAAATCCACAAACCATGCGCAAAAGCGAATGACCGGTCCGGCAAGGGTCCGTGAAAAAACCACTCCCTCGGGCGTGCGAATCCTGAGCACTTGGGAGGTCATGGCTTTGTTTTGGAAGCTCCTGAGCGCATGAGAAAGAGTGCGAGAAGTGCGAGTTGGGTGAGGCCCATACCGATTTTCGCAGGGTAAGGGAAAACCGGCTCGTGGTATTGCGAGAGGAAGGCTTCCACCAATCCGGCCCAGACGAGCAAAAGCGCCACACCAAAAATGAGGTTCATAATATCAGGGCCGATGGCCCGCAACCGCGCTGACATGGGGTTTCTATCGCCCCGACCGATGAGCGCATGGGCCAGCACAAGTCCGGCCTGGCCGGCAATCAGGATCGCGGGAATCTCGACGGACCCGTGCGGCAACAGCCAGCCCAGAAGAAAGGGGGTCTGTCCGGCCGCCACATAGTCCATGGCCACAGCCCCCAGAATCACACCATTGTAAAAAAGCAGGATGACCGTTCCAAGGCCGTACGTCATTCCCAGGGCCAAAGCCAGAATGGACACCTTGGTGTTGTGAGTCATCAGCTGCGCGGAGAAGGATGATTTGTGGCCCTTGAGGCGGTCTTCCATGGTGTTTTCCTCCTCGGCGACCCGGTCCTCAGGGGCCTGGAGCAGATGGGGGAATGGCGTGATGATCTGCTTGGCTTCGGGGTCGAGAGAGAGGGTCATCGCGCCAAACAACGTCCCAACAATCGTGATCACAACGGAAAGCACAAACGCCCGCGCATGACGGCGGAAGGTGAGCGGAAGCGTCTGAGACAACCAACGGAAGGCATGTATTCGATCCTGGCCGTTACGGGTTTCGTGGATTTCTCCATACGCCCGGGCCACAAGGTTTTCCAGGAATTGACGGGTCTCGGGTTCGGAGTGAGTGTCCATGCGGGCCAGATCGGCAGCAGCCCGCTCGTAGAGGTGGTGAAACTCCTTGGTCGCTTCGAGGGACAGTCGCGCGTCCGGCTGTGCTTCAAGTTGCTGAAGCATACCTTCAAGCTTTTGCCAATACGGGCTCTCGGCAGCTAAGAAACGAGGAAGGTCAATGATCACAGGATCTGGCGTTGTTTGACGTTCAGGTATTCGGAAATAATCTGTGGCAGCAGGTGGGGGCTGTCCGTCATAAAAAAGCTGACGCCTTTGCGTTGCAGCGACCCTTTGAGTTCCTCCATCGCGCTCCAGCGCAGATGACCGGAAAGGCGATCATAGATCTCATCAACCTTCAAAACATCCGGCGAATGGAAGAGGGGAGCCATACCCGCGGGAGAAATCATGGCCGTCACAAGCAAATGCTGACGGCTGACAAGCCCGGCATTAAAGAGAAACCCTTCTGCGAGAAGGGGATCATCCAGAGCCGTGAGAAAAATGATGAGGGCCCTGCGGCGGATGCGCAGCCGGATGAAGGAAAAAATCTCATTGAAATCGGGATTCACCGGGCGGGAGCTGGCGGAGAAGATAGCTTCCCTGCATGCCTGAAAATGGGCTTTTCCACCGCCCGCTTTGACAAATTTTTCCACCCGGTCAGAGAAGGACACCACCCCGAACAAATCCCCCTGCTCCTCCGCCGCGAGCCCAAGCAACAGGGTGGATGAGATCATCGTCTCCAAAGCGTCTGCCCGTGCGCTGAGCCGGGATGTGTCCAACGCGACATAAACTTCCTGGGTGCGCTCGACTTGAAAGATTTTGGTGATGGGGCGTCCCCGGCGGGCGGTGGCCTTCCAATCAATATCCACCAGCGAGTCTCCCGGCACATAGTCACGGAGCTTTTCAAACTCCCGTCCCTTCCCGAGTTGCCTTGCCGCATGTCCGCCGGTTGACCCACGAAAAATCATCTGCAGCTTGAGGATATCTTTTTGCAGATCGGGATAAACCCGGATTTCCGCCTTTGCGGACTGACGCTTCCGCACGCTCCAGAATCCCCACGGGGAGCACGCTTCAACAAAGACGTCTGATAACGAAAAAATGCCGCGTTGCAGGGGGCGCAAGGACCACGGAACTTCCGACCATTCCGCCGCCGCAGGCAGTGTGATGGAGACCTCATCCGGCGAGGCAAAGACGTCATTCGGCAAACCCAGGGCCACCCGGATTGCACGCTCTTTTTTTAGCACATTTTGCAATCGGATTCGCAGGACACCTTCCCGGTCAATGGAAAGACGCGTGCGTGATGGCAAGTGAGCACTCACGCCATGCAAGACCGAGTGGGCGCGGATGGCATCTGCGATGACAACGATGGCCAGAAGAGAGATCACCCCGAGGCTGATCCCCATGGCGGAGGGTAGAGTTCCTGCCAGGACTCCAAAGGGCAATCCCACCATGGCCACCCAGAACAGAAGCCGTGAACGGGGCAAAATCATCGTGGCACAGGGATGGTTTCGAGAATCTGTTGGATGGCCTCGGCAACGGACAGTCCTTCAATTTCATACTCGGGCCGCAGGATGAGGCGGTGTTCCAGCACTGGAGTGACCAGACTTTTGATGTCATCGGGTGTGACAAAATCCCGCCCGGCCATGGCGGCCGCCGCACGGGAGGCAAGCAGCAAGGCCTGGGTCGCACGGGGTCCGGCTCCCACCAATAGACTTTCGCTCCGTCGCGTGGCCAGCACGAGATCCACGGCATAGGCGATCAATTCTTCGCGAACGGTGATGAGCAAAAGGTCCCCGCGCAATTGTTTGAGATCCTCTGAAGAGATGATTGTGCGCACATCTCCAGCGTTGAGAACAGCCTCCGGGGAATCGCACCCAATCGTCCGGCGGGCAAGAGACAATTCCTCTTCCCGCCCGGGAAGTGGCATCGATATTTTCAGCATGAACCGGTCCTTCTGCGCCTCGGGCAGCGGATAGGTTCCTTCATATTCGATGGGATTCTGGGTTGCGAAGACCGTGAAATTCGCCGGCAGGGCATAGGTTGACCGGTCAATAGTGACCACATGTTCCTGCATGGCTTGGAGCAACGCGGATTGGGTTTTTGCAGGAGCCCGGTTAATTTCGTCCGCAAGGAGAAACGTGGTGAAGATCGGACCCGGCACCAGCGTGAATTCACTGGTTTGCAGGTTGAACACATTGGTTCCTGTGATGTCCGATGGCATCAGATCCGGCGTGAACTGGATGCGCGAGAACTCGCAACCCAGCACCCGCGCAAGTGTGCGGACCAGCAGAGTTTTGGCGACACCCGGCACACCCTCAATCAGTGCATGATGGCCGGTGAAAATGGCAATGAGGGCTTTTTCAATCACATCGTGCTGTCCGATGATCACTTTGCCGATCTCGGCACGTGCCTTGGTGAGGGTTGTTTTGAGTTGGTCGGGTTTCAGGAATTCTGACGGCTCGGTCATAGGGATTTCGGGTGTTGAAGTGTGGAACAGATCTTTTGATAGGCGGCCACCGGATTTCGGTCCTTCGAAGGGAGCGCGGCTTCGCTGGCAACAATTTCCTCCACAAGGTTTCTGGCATGGGGGGAAACCCGCGACCTTGGCATGATCGTTCGTTTCCACTCGGCATGGCAGGTTTTTAAGAGGTCCGACGCCGGGATGTTTCGACGGAGCAATGCGGTGAAGCCGCTCATCGAATCCCTGCCAATGACCGTTTCCGTGCCCACGGCGGAGGTCTTCCGGCGCGGTGCGAGGGGTGAAGAATTTTTCCACACAAAAAGCAAAGCCAGGAGCGCAAGCACTGCCGCACCTCCATGAAGGCGATACTTGCGGGCCAAGGCCGCGATGCCGGGAGACTCAACAACCCCGTGATGAGCCTCATCAAAAATGATGTGGTCCCGGGGCGACACCATCCATGCCAACAGCGCCGGATGGCGGTCCCGCTTCAGGGCTTCGTTACTCAAGAAATACGAATCAGTCGCAATCACCAACGTGCCCGGCCCCAGCCTCTTTTCTGCCACAACAGCCCCCGCTTCGCGTTTGTAAATGATGTTCCACGAGTCATCCAGTTCTGTGAGCACAATGTCCGATGGCCACTTTATCACCGCAGGAAAAGGCAGATTCGAAACATTCCAGACGGAATGCGCAGACGGTGTTTCTCCTGGCGGGGTTGTTTCCAAAGCATATCCCCAACGAGGATTTCCTTTCGCCGTTTTCTCCCCCGTCTCTTCGGGTAATGGCGGGGCCGATTCCTCTGACGGTTCTTCTGCGGAGTCCTTGCCCCCGGTCTTTTCTGTGGCTTCGGGCTTTGCAAATTCGGGACTTAGCGTGACAACCAGCCGTCCTCCAGAAAGAAGAAATTGTGATATCGTTGTGGAAAGGTCTTTCGTGACAAAATCCCACTCATTCGCATCTCCCCCGAGGTGGAGGTATGTGGTGCTTTTGCCGTTGGGCAGGCGGTTGGTGTTTTTTAAGTCCCGTGTCACTGAAATTCCGGGAAGCGACTTCAGGCTTTCATAAAGGATCATTGTCCCCAAGGGGTCGCTCCGAAAGGACGAAGACGGCGGGTAGATATCCCCTTTCTGAATGCGTCCCCGCAGAAGGCCGAGAAGGGTTCCTCCGAGTAGCAATCCACACAAAATGAGAGTCAGGATTCCAAGAGATTTTTTCATGTTGTCCTCCGGATTTCCTCAAGATTGGCCACAAATTTTCCAATCATCTCTGGAACTGCTTTGTGGTTGCCATACCAGGTGCAATCGATGATGGCCACGTTTTCGCGAAAGCTCGGCAAAATGGAAGGAAGGGCATGCCCGCGGCGACCGACTTCATTTTCATAATCACGGTTGGACTTGTGACGGGCGATCGTCACCAGTGATCTCCCGGCCAGGTGGGCCAAAAGGGCAAGATAAAAGGCTCGCAGTGCCAGCCTCAGGTCGCCTTGGTCCATAAAAACCCGCCCCATTTGAAACCAGTCATTTTCGGGGAGTTCATCGGCTCCCGTTTGCTCATCACGCACATCCGGCCTGGCAGGCAGGGCGACGCTTAAGGTTGTGACAGGCGACCGCCGGTTGCGCAGAAACCGCATCACGGCCACCGCCAGCAATGAAGCCACAATGGCCAACGCCAAATACAACAAGCCAAGCTGTGGCGTCATCCATCCCGGAGCACTTGGGTCGTCTTCAGGAGGTGCCTGTCTCCCGAAAATCCATTTCAGCAATTGAGCAATGACAGCTCCCAAAAAAGCAATCAGGCCTTCGATGGCGCTTGTGAGCGTTCTGTAGAATTGTTCGAACAAGCCGGGTGACTTTCCACGGTGATCAACGGATTCCCTCCATGTGTATTTTTCGCTTTGGGAGACTTTATCAATGGCTTGTTCCAGGTTTTCCGCAGTCACCACGGGCTTTGCATGGGTGGATTCCTGACACGGTGCGCTGCTTATTCCTGCTAAGAGAAACACAAGAACCAAAACGGTTATGCGTGCCATCCGGGCCAGCGTCACCCGAAGATCCGCGCCGGATGTCAACGAATTGCCATAAAAACACCGGAGCACATAGCAGGCCTTGATCAAAGGATCGAGGCTTAGGTACGTGAAGCACAGCATGGCGGCAAAAAAGGTTGAATTGAACATGGCTGCAGGGCTTTGGCTGAAGGCCGATTCGACCCCGAATAACATGCGAAGGAGCTGGGGGACTGCCAGACAAAGAGTCATCCAGTTAAGGAACACAAATAATCCGAAAGCCGGCAGCACCAACAAAATTAGATGGTTTTGCAAGGGCCACAATTGCGCCTGACGGATGGCCTGCGTTGTGAGATGTCGAACCTCGGAAGTCCCATCATCCAAATTGGTGGCATTCTGATAAAAGGCCCACACCCAGGCAAAGGGAAGGGCAATCAATGCGGAAAGAGGCAGCAGGATCAATCCTGAGGCGTGCAGGCTGGTTTGGTTGATGACTGTCCGAAGGATCGCCCGGGCGTTCCATGGGAGTGGGTCCGAACCTCCAAGCTGGGCAGCCAATGCCACACAGAACCTGGCTTGAAAGAATTTCATCCAGACAAAAAGTCCGGCAAGGATGAGAGATCTCTCAATCAGATGGTCTTTTGCAAACGGGTCATTGCAGGCCTGTGACCAGAACACCAGAAACCCTGCCACAAAAGGTGCAGAACCCAGAAAGTAGAGTGACAGCATACTCGGCGGGCAACTGAGAAGGAGGGCAAAGGCTTCCTCCATGACATCAAAGCCATTCTTGCCATTGTCGCGAAGGAATTCCCGTTTCATGGCTTTCCTGATGACAACGATTTCCAAACCGTACCCTCATGAAACGAAGTAGGGATTGCCACCAAGGCAGATCCGAAGAGATAAAACACGGCCCAAATGAGGAGAATGCCACCCAAGGCCGCCAGGAATCCTAGAACCCCTGCCTGGTGTTTGGGGGCAATTTTTGCAGGAGCCGCCAATGCGGCCAGACACCTCGCACAGATCATGCGCCCCTCATGATCCGAGACACATTCCCGGCAGAAGCATTGATGGCAGGTGGGACACTGTGCAACCGCTTCGCGGGAGGCATGGTTAAAGCATTTCTGGGCTGCAAGTGGCTTCATGGGCCGGGCGAAGCTTGCCGGTTTTCTTTGTGGCCATCCGCTTGCGCTTCCAGAATCAAGGGCTGCAGCCGGGAAAGAATTTTTTCGGTTTGCCGGATGCGGTTCAATGAGGCCAATTCCTCGGTTTGCACGGCGGTTGTGATGCTGGCGCGGCAGGTCGGTCCTCGAAGACCGTTCACAAGAGAAAGAGTGACAAAAAGTGCTGCGGGAAGGCCAAGAAGAATCCAGCCAACAGGATGATTGATCAGAATTCCTGCGATCAGAAACATGGTGGCAAGACCCAGGAAAATCGCATGTTTCACGGTCCGTGACTTGGTTTGGGTGATGACGAGGCTTTGAATATCCCGGAAGGCAAAGCGTTTGTAAGTTTCCTTATAGCCGTTGGAATCCACAAGCAGGAGGTGGTCTTTTCCGAGCCAGAGTTTCGAGTAGGTGGAGGTCACTCCGATGAAGCTGCCGCGCCTTGTTCCCTTGCCGGGGAGTTTTGTGTAGTGGCCTTCCATGTCACTTCCTGAAGATTGCGTAATAGATCACAACAAAACCGATAAGCCATCCGGTGATTTGTAAGAGACTCAACACGACGGCGATGACAAATCGCAGTTTGGAGAGCGGAGGGATGCGGCCGGGAGCATTGAAGTGGCGGATGGCAAGATAGATCGCAGCAGGGGCTGTGATCAGGGTGGCGTAAAAGAACAGCAATGGGACGATGGCCAGGGCGAGAGCAATGTTATCCCAGCGCAATTGAGATGTCTCAAGAGCCTTGAGTTTTCCTTCGGTCCTTCCTGTCTCAAGGCACGCCGGGCAAAGATGCTGTCCTCCGATGGCACAATCGCACAGATGGCATAAAAAACGTCCACAGGCCTCGCACGAGATCGCTGCCCGCTTGGTGGGATGATAGAAGCAACCGGCTTCGTCCGGCGTGAGAATATCCTCCCCGAGGACTCCCTGCGGCATGGGGCGTGAGGCTGCAGGAAACACCAGTGCTCTCACGGGCGTTTCGCAGTGAGGACACGGGAGAAAGCCCGCCTGATTATAAAAACTTTCTGGAAGGGAGGACTGACACTGACCGCACAGAGTGGCTTGAGTGTTCATTCGTCACTGGCGGAAGGCTATTTGTAAATCACACGCGTATTGCAAATACGATCATGCAGAGCCCGTTTTTCCACATCAAAAGCCGCCATGATGTAGCCGATGTTGCAGATCAGGGCGCTGAGGATTTCTGCAAAGAACCTTCCCGTGGCGCGGCCATAGCTGATTTTTACCCCATCGGAATTCACAATCTTGATTTTGCAAACCATTTTCCCGGGTGTCGCCCCATATTTGCCCACAAAAAAGATCGAATATCCTGCAGCCACGAGATAATAGCCGAGTTGAAAAACCACCTGGAAAATCAAGGCGGCTTCAGACGTTTCGCCGGTCTCTGCGAAACCTCCCATGGCCGCCATGATGGCGATGAAGGGAACCACAAGAACCACTGTCAAAATCAGTCCATCAATCATTTTGGCCACAAAGCGGATCCAGAAGCCCGCGTATCGCACTTGGTTGGAAATTGCGAGTCCCTCCGAAAGCCGCTGTAAAAACGCTGGCTTGGCGGCTGCACTCACCCAGGCGTCACCAATCTGCACCATTTCGGATTTGTCGAAAATTTTTCCGGTTTCTGCGCAGAAGGCCTGATCCTCGGAGAGAAGGGGTTGTGTGATTGGCACGGAAAATCCCCGTTCTTCTCCGTAGGTTTTCCACCCTTCCATGCCCTCCCGCCAGATTAAGGTTTCATTGCGGATGGTCCCGGTCTTGAAGAGTCCGTCAAGTGTCTCTTCATCGATCGGCCCGATTTGCTCTTTTTCTTTTGTTGCGTAGAACCAGTTCATAAAAAAGCAGGGTGCCCATTCTGACTATCGCGGTTCGGGTCCAATGGCCAGCTTTCTTAAGCAAAAATAGGAAATAATTCTGAATGTTCTTTTTGGTTCAGCAGATCGCGGTTTGCCGCCGGATTCCCCGGTGGAGTCACCCGGGTTTCCGTCGGCATCGAGAGTTGAGGAACCGGCAGGAATTGCTTCAGCTCCGGGTTCAGGGTATGGAGTCCAGCATCGCGACCTTTGCCGCCCTGAGTTCCTGAACAAGACCCTGAAGTTCCGGATCTGCGATTCGGTTAATCTTTTCTTGCGGATCGTCACCAAGATGAAAAAGCACATCGCCGCCCTCAGGCAGGAGGAGCAACTTCCATGGACCGCGTTTGATCATCCACTGGTCAGTTCCCAGCTGACTGAAGGTCGTGTCTCCACTCTGAGATTCCAACAGATCCCGTCCGTCCAGACCTTTGGGGATTGGCAGGCCGGTCAGCTGGCACAGGGTGGGGAACATGTCCACAAGGTTGACGTTTCGTGGGATGGTGGACGCCGCGACGCCCGGTGCCCGGACAAAAAGCGGCACACGAACCGAGCCTTCGTAAAACTTCCGTTTCCCCCAGAGTCCGTGTTCTCCCAGCATGTCGCCATGGTCGGCGCAAAAAACGACCAGCCACTCATCGGGGTTTTGTCCCACCTCGCGGAGGGTGGATAGAACTTGCGCAAACCGGGTGTCGGTTTGTTCGACCATCGCCGCATAGGCCGCCGTGGCTCTTTGGAAATCGGTGGTCGAAAGCCCATCCGCAGGCCCCAGGCGTCCTTCGTCCAATACCGGATGACCTGAAAGCCCCACATCTTCAAAAACCGATACCCCGGGCACATACTTCTCAAGGAGTTCCCGCGGAGCGAGGAGCGGAAAGTGGGGTTGCTGCAAACTCACCATCAAAAAAACCGGAACATCCGGCGGTAGGTCATTCTGGCCGCCGAAATGCATCCGCAAAAAATCGCATGCTCCGCGCGTGGAAAGGTCATCCGCCAGCCCCAGCGGAGAAACCCCAGCGCCCGCCTCCAGAATTTCTTTGGCCCCCCGCCATTTTTTTCTGCCGATTTGGACCCGGTCGGCATAAGCCGCCGGCCACCGCACGGCCTGCTCCGCACCAATGCGGTGAAGCCATCCCTGCATTTGGTCCTGGCCGCGATGATGCAGCTTCCCGCAACAAACCGTATAATAGCCATGCTCTGAAAAATGCCTGGCAAACGTCGCGGCACCGGGTTCGAGATCATCTCCGAAATGCAAACATCCGGCGTGACCGGGATAAAGGCCCGTGGCAAGACACTGCCTTGCCGGCACACACAGCGGGCTGGGGGAGTAGGCGTTGGTGAAATTGGCAGCCCCCTCAGCCAGAGCATCCAAACACGGCGTCGCCGCAAAATTTTTTCCTGCAAAACCGGCAGCATCATGACGGAATTCATCCGCCATCAAAAAGAGCACGTTCACTCGATGGGTTTATCTGCGTGGGGTTTTTTACCGGACTCAATCAGCGCGTAGGCATTGTGATTATGGATCGATTCAAAGTTCTCGGCCTCGACCCGGTGCCAGGTGATGTCCGGATGCGCCCGGCAGCGAAGGCTCACATTGCGAACGAGATCCTCCACAAAAACCGGGTTGTCAAACGCCCGCTCGGTGACCGCTTTTTCATCAGGACGTTTGAGCACACTGTAAAGCTCGCTGCTCGCACTTTCCTCGGCCATGTGAATCAGGTCTTCGATCCACACCGGCTTGGAAAACCGCACCGCCAGGGTCACCTGGCCCCGATGATTGTGGGCTCCGCGGGCACTAATGGCCTTGGAACAGGGGCAAAGCGTGGTGACCGGCACCACCACCTCCACTTCAATGTCGAAGACCCCGTTCTCCACGGTCGCACGAAAACGCACCTGGTAATCCAACAGCCCCCTGGCCCCACTGACCGGAGCCGTTTTTTCCATGAAAAACGGGAACTCAAAATCCACATGGGCGCAGTTGCTCTCCAGACGCCGCGTCAACTCTGTCAGGATCTCATGAATGTTCGTGACCTCCAGAAGCGGACCATGGGCATTCAAGACCTCCAGAAACCGGCTCATATGCGTGCCTTTAAAATGATGAGGCAAATCCACCGTGAGTTGGATGATGGACACGGTGTCATGAGCAACCCCATTCCGGTCTTTCACCCGCATGGGATAACGCAAATTTTTGACTCCGACCCGGTCTATGGCCAGTTGTCTCGGGTCCAACTCATTCTGGGTATCAATCAAACTCATGGGAAAGTAACGAATAGAAATCCTGAGACGTTGCCGTGAATTTGGCAAGGCTTAGGAAACCCCGAAGGAAAGACTGGCTTATGGGGAATCTAATCGTCTGAAAAACAGACTCATCGTGAGAACAGCAAATCCCACCCAAGCCACTCCTTAAAATGCGGCCTTTGGATGTTGCAAAGAATCGTGTCCATTCAGGAACATCGGTCCCCCAACGGCCACGGGATTCCTGTCGGGAGGGTTATCGGCGGGGCCGGAAACCGCGGTCTCCACGGTCGCCGCGATCACCACGATCCCCCCGGTCGCCGCGATCACCACGGTCTTGACGTGGCGGACGGTCTTCCCGGGCTCGGGCTTCATTGATGATCAAGTTGCGTCCGTCGAAAGGTTTGCCATTGAGTTCCCTCACGGCTGTTTCACCAGCTTCGGGGTTTCCCATGGTGACAAACGCGAATCCGCGTGAGCGTCCGCTTTCGCGGTCCAGGATGATTGCAACTTCTTGCACGGGGCCGTGCACTTCAAACAGCTCACGAATCGCTGTTTCTGTGGTTTTGAAGGGGAGGTTCCCCACATACAGTTTCATACTTCGGTCTTTGTTTTTTAGATTGGCAGCCTTTGAGTCTCCGATCAGCCCCCAACCGTTTTCTACGGCCAATGACTGAGCTCAACCCTTTGGGGGGCTTTGCAACACGGGTTTCCTCTGACAAACCGGATTCATCTCTGACAACTCCCGCCTAATTAAGCAACATAATTTGTGATGCCCTCACAATTTTTCTTTGAATTTTGGCTTGCCCTCCCCGCAATGCAGGCTAAATTCGTCGGTTCCTCTGCGTCATGTCAGCCACACGCACCTGCGGAATTTCTCCGCATCCGCAGGCCGACCAGCGCAAAGCTAAAACAAACAACACCTCGCATGGGACAAAAAGTAAATCCGATCATCTTCCGGCTTCCAATCAGCCGGGACTGGTCTTCGCGCTGGTATGCTTCGCGCAAAGACTTTGCCGACTACCTTCACTCTGACGGAAAAATCCGCGACTTCCTCAAGAAGAAACTCAAACAGGGAGCTGTCTCCCGTATTGTGATTGAACGCGCCTGGAACAGCGTGCGTGTCACCATTCACACGGCCCGCCCGGGTGTGGTCATCGGACGCAAAGGCTCCGAGATTGAAAAAATGACCGAAGAACTTTCGCGACTGGCTGGCGGCAAGCAGGTCAAAATTGACATTGCTGAAATCAAGTCGCCTGATCTCGACGCTCAATTGGTGGCCGAGAATGTGGCTTCCCAGCTTGAACGCCGCATTTCTTTCCGCCGCGCGATGAAGCGTGCGGTTCAATTGACAATGGATCAGGGAGCCCTTGGCATCAAAATCCGTTGTTCTGGTCGTCTGGGAGGTTCGGAAATTGCCCGCACCGAATGGTATCGTGAAGGCAAGATTCCTCTTCACACCATGCGCCAACCTATCGATTATGGTTTCACCGAAGCCAACACAATCGCCGGCAAAATCGGGATCAAATGCTGGATCTGCAAAGACACCCCGGCCCCTGTGGAAGAAGAAGCTCCCCGCACACCCAAAGCTCCCCCGGCCCCGGCCGAGGTTGCCCTGGAAGCCTGAGCCAAACACAAACATTACTTTTAGGAGAACACGACTATGCCTTTGATGCCCAAACGCGTGAAATACCGCAAAACCCAGCGTGGAAGCCGCGCGGGAAACGCCTCGAGAACTCTTTCTATCGACTTCGGGGAATTCGGTCTCCAAACCCTCGACCGGGCATGGATCACCAACACCCAGATTGAAGCCGCCCGTGTTGCGATGACCCGTAACATGAAACGCAAGGGTAAGCTCTGGATCCGGATTTTCCCGGACAAATCCGTGACCGCCCGCCCGCCGGAAACCCGAATGGGCAAAGGCAAAGGCAATCCCGAATACTGGGTGGCTGTTGTCCGGCCCGGCAATGTGCTTTTTGAATTGGATGGTGTCTCGGAGACAATTGCCCGCGAGTCCCTCCGGCTTGCAGCAAACAAATTGCCGATCCGCACCAAGTTCATCGCCCGCCATCACGCAGGCAAATAAGAAAAACCTTTCCTCTTTCCAAAATTCGTCGAGAATTTTGTGAATTCTGGCAGCTCAAATCTGCCTGATCAAGCCGGCGTGGCGGAATTGGCAGACGCGCGCGACTCAAAATCGCGTTCCTTCGGGAGTATGGGTTCGACCCCCTTCGCCGGTATATCCTCCTCAAAACTGGTAGCCAGACTGCGCACGGCACCATCATTTCCGCAAGATTCCCCCCCTGCGTTCTCTGCGGTTAAGCCCTCTACGCCGACCCGCTTCTTCCCATGAAATCCTGAGTTACCGGAAAGAACACAGAGATCACAACAGAAGCAATCCCGGAACCTCGGCTCACGAGGTTCTTGGGGGTGTGATTAAAAGTGGGTGAGTGCCAAGGGCACGAAATTCAAGAGCCAGGGTCGAAGGCCCTGGATAATTTCAGGGAAGGGTAGGGCGGCCTGAAGGGTCGCGACCTGAGACACCTGGCCCCGCGCCTGATTTGAATCGCGGCCCTTCAGGCCGCTATCGGTCAATGACACTCCAACCCAGCCCTCACCGGGCTGGGCTGTTGAATGCTGCACCGTTGGTGCTTCCCATCATGAGTTCACCCAGTTGCCAAGGATCTTCCATCGCTTGTTGAAGGACTCACGTTGTTGTGCCAATCAGCCCACATCCGTGGAAATCAGCAACCAGTCGTCATCCACGGCCTCGTAAGTCACCCGCTCCACCTCGCCTGAGGACGTGAGTTGGTTCACCACATTGGTGCGGGGGGGAATGTGACCGCTTGCGATAGACAACAACTGATAAAGCATGGGACGCCGGGGGAGATACGGCTGATTGTACCAAAAGAAATTGCGCTCCTGCTCTCTGGGAGCCGCCATTTCAGTTTCGAGAAGAGCTCGTTCGGATTCACTCGTGGGAGCAAGGTAATCCAGCGCGCCTCCGCGAAGTTGATTCAGTCCTTCAAAGTTCCGCGTCCACGCACAGACCTCCTGCCAGTTTTTGTACTCCAGGGAAGATTTCTCAGCAGGTTGAGCCGCTGCCAGCACAGAATCAATGAGGCGGCCATAAAATCCGGCATCTTTGAATGCCAATTCCTCCCAGCCAAAGCCATCAAACATGTTGTGCCCGCCGACAATGTTTCCATACCACTGACTCGGGATACCCTGGGGATTTTCCTTCAACCCGTAAAACCGGAGCAGGTCCTTCACATGGGAATCAAGGCCATCCAACTCGGGAAAAAACTGATATTTTACCGGAGGACTGACAAACAGCACCGGCTTGAATTGACTGCGTGCCAGAACGATCTCATGCACGGTGCCCACACTGTAAATATTGGTGGGAACAAAGGAGATCAGGAAGTCCGAAACATCCGTCATCCGGCAATCGATGTGAACCGTTTCCCAGAAGTCGCGCTCGAACCTGGCCCTCGTGGAGGGATTGGTCCAAAAATCAGCTTCATACTCGGCTTTGGATGGCAGGATGCCTTCGTGCCCGTATTCGACATGCCCCCGAATCGTTGGCTTGTTCCAGGGATCAAGCACCGTGATCCCCAGGGCTTTCAAAATCGGTGTGAGCAGAGCCCGCCACCCCAAATATTTTTCAACCACCCGCGACCCGACAAAATCCATCGGCCCGGAAAGATAAACACGCGTTCCATTGAGCAAATTGTGCGGCTGTTCTTTTGTCATGCTGCCCAGGAAAATATCAGGTCATTCAAAATATGTCTTGCGCTTTTTGCAAATATAAGAAAAACTAATATTTGACGAATGAAACCAACATTACAACAGATTGACCATCTCGGCATCGCGGTCCGATCGATTGACGCGGCGTTGCCATATTATGAAAAAGTCCTTGGGCTGACGTGTGAGCGAATCGAGGAAGTCCCGTCCCAGAAGGTTCGCACGGCCTTTTTTGACGTTGGCGGGGTTCACCTGGAACTCCTGGAGCCCACAGCCACAGACAGCCCGATTGCCAAGTTTTTGGATGACCGGGGCGAGGGGATTCACCACATTGCTTTCCGCAGCAGCGATATTGAAGGACAGTTGGCGCAAGCCAAAGGGGAAGGGGTCCGGCTGATCCATGAGGCTCCCATCGACGGGGCCGGCGGCAAACTCGTCGCCTTTCTCCACCCCAAAAGCACCCGGGGGGTGCTGACGGAATTTTGTCAAAGCAAACCCCACAACTCCTAAAACCTATGGCCATCTCAAAACAGTTACTGAAAGACCTCCGCGAGCGTCGCAAAACCATCATGGCCGGCGGGGGGGAAGACAAGATGGAGGCCCGGCGAAAAAAGGGGTTGATGACGGCCAGGGACCGCTTGGACGCCATGTATCAGCCGGGAACTTTTCTCGAATTCGGGATGCATGCACATCACAACAATCGCAACTTCGGCATGGACAAAAAAGTGTTGCCTGCCGATGCCGTTGTGACGGGAACCGGCTTGGTTGATGGGAGGCCCGTGGCCTCGTTCAGTCAGGATTTCACGGTCGCCGGGGGCTCTCTGGGCGCCATTCATGCCCAGAAAATTGTGGATGTGATGGATTACGCGCAGAGGTCAGGCATGCCCGTGGTCAGCTTCAATGATTCCGGTGGAGCGCGCATCCAGGAAGGTGTGGAGTCGCTTTCCGGTTACGGCAAGGTCTTCTTCAAAAATGTGTATCTCTCCGGAGTTGTCCCGCAAATCGCGGTCATTGCCGGACCATGCGCCGGTGGGGCGGCCTATTCTCCTGCGCTGACGGATTTTCTCATCATGGTCAAAGGCAGTGCCAATATGTTCATTTGCGGACCGGATGTGATCCTGGCGGCCACCGGCCAGAAATGCACCATGGAAGAGGTGGGGGGTGCCGCCGCGCATGCCAGCATCAGTGGAAACATCCATTTTGTGGCGGACAATGACGCCCACGCCATCGCGCTGGTCAAGAAGCTGCTCTCTTTCATTCCCTCCAACAACATCATGGATCCCCCGCATGACCTCACCGTGCCCATGGATTTGTCACCCGATCCCGGAATGAACGCCGTGATTCCTGAAGAGAACAAAGACGGCTATGACGTGCATGCGGTGATTAATCGTCTGGTGGACAATGCAGACTTTTTGGAGGTCCAGCAAGATTGGGCCAAGAGCCTCGTTGTTGGCTTCGGCCGCATTCAAGGCATCGTGGTTGGCATCATCGCCAACCAGCCCGCGGTCAAAGCGGGGACGTTGGATATTGATTCTTCGGATAAAGGTGCCCGGTTTATTCGCTTTTGTAATATCTTCAACATTCCCCTTGTGACTCTGGTTGATGTGCCCGGATTTATGCCGGGGCTCCAGCAGGAACGCGGGGGAATTATCCGTCATGGCGCAAAAATGCTCTTTGCTTACGGGGCCGCCACGGTCCCCAAAATCACGGTCATCCTTCGCAAAGCCTATGGTGGAGCTTATTTGGCCATGTGCAGCCAGGATTTGGGTGCGGATTTTGTTTACGCCTGGCCCACGGCAGAGATTGCCGTGATGGGCGCGGAGGGCGCGGTCAAGATTCTTTACAAGCGGGAAATTGAAAAAGACCCGACCTCGGAGCCTCAACTCATCGCCGATTATCGAAGCACCTTCGCGTCGCCCTACCAGGCGGCAAGCAAGGGCCTCATCACCGACGTCATTGAGCCTTCCCAGACCCGCGCCATTGTGGCGATGGCCCTGCGCAACACCTTATCGAAACGCGAAACCCGTCCGCCCAAAAAGCACGGCAACATCCCTCTTTGATGCCACTTGCGTTTTCAACAGCCCAGACCTGGTCTCTGGTCATCGTCCTCGCCGCAATTGCTGCGCTCATGCTTGCGATCCGTATGCTCGGGCTCTACCTGGCGGCCACTCATCCCGATCCGGTTAAACCGCTTGCGAAGCCAGCCCGGCTGGCCAACGAACAAGGCATCCCTCCGGAAATCCTTAAGGCCATCATCGCTTCAGCGGTTCACACCATGCTCCAACACCCGGTTCGCCTGGTTTCGATTTCTCCGGTCAAACCTCCTTCGGTGGAATTCCTGATGCAGCAATGGTCCATCGAAGGTCGCCGCGCCATCTACTCCTCCCACAATTTCCGATAAGGCCATGACTCCACACCTCGCCACTTCGCTCAGCGCTGCCGCGTTCGTGTTCGGCCTTTCCTTCGTGATCTCGATGCTGGTCGCCGGCATGGTCAAACTTCTTTACGTCGCGACAAAATTCATCAATTCGAAAGAAAAACCCAAGCCATGAGCCTGCATGACCTGCTTGGAATTTTCCAAGGCATTTCCACTTTGACCCAGGCCACACCAGCGGTCATGGCCACACGCATCGGGTTCATGCTGCTGGGCATGTTGCTGGTCTACCTTGGAAAAAAAGGCATTCTTGAGCCTTTGCTGATGGTTCCCATGGGGCTCGGAATGAGTGCCGTGAACGCCGGGGTGCTCTTTCTGGACACCGGTGAAGCCGGCACGCTGTTTGTCGATCCCCTCACCACGGACAACACCCGTCTCTTCTCGCTGTTGCAAATCGATTTTTTGCAGCCGGTCTACACGCTGATGTTCAGCAACGGGCTCATCGCCTGCTTTGTGTTCATGGGCATTGGAGTGTTGCTGGATGTGGGCTATGTGCTGGCCAGACCATTCTTGAGCATGTTCCTTGCGATGTGTGCCGAGTTGGGAACGATTCTGACTTTTCCAATCGCTGTGGCTCTGGGTCTGAGCTATAACGATGCTGCTTCGATTGCCATGGTGGGAGGTGCCGATGGCCCGATGGTTCTTTACACCTCGCTGATTCTTTCCCGGGATTTGTTTGTTCCCATCGGTGTCGTCGCTTATCTCTACCTCGGTCTCACCTACGGAGGATATCCCTACTTGATCAAATTTCTCGTCCCCGAAAAGCTCCGCGCGCTTCCGGTTTCTGAGAAAAAAATTCTGGTTGTCTCGTCCGCGGAAAAGCTGACATTTGCCGTCGTGGCCTGCACGGTTCTTTGTTTGCTATTCCCGGTGGCCGCCCCGCTTTTCTTTTCTCTCTTTCTGGGAGTGGCTGTCCGTGAGGCCGGACTTCACTACTTTGTGGATTTTATTGGAGGCCCCCTGCTCTACGGAGCCACCTTGTTCCTGGGGCTAACCCTTGGTGTCCTGTGCGAGGCCACCACCATTCTCAATCCCAAGGTGATCCTTCTTTTGTTCCTTGGTATTATCGCACTCCTCCTTTCGGGGATCGGTGGCATCATGGGTGGTTACATCGTCTACATGCTCACCGGCAGAAAATTCAATCCGGTGATTGGAATTGCCGGCGTGAGTTGTGTTCCCACCACAGCCAAGGTTGCTCAGAAGTGTGTTTCCCAAGTTGCACCGAATGTTGTGATTTTGCCGCATGCTCTCGGCGCGAGCATCAGCGGCGTCATCACCTCTGCCATTATCACAGGCATCTACGTCACCATTGCCCCCCTCCTCAAATGAAGATCATGCTCTTAAATTGGGTTCCATGGATCGGCGGTTCACTTTTTGCGATTTCCGGAGCTCTGGAAGTGCGGGTTGTGTCCAACATGAACCTTGCCCAGTTCTCCGGCCCCGGCTATCTGGCTGCGGGCTTCGGCCTGGCATGGATCGCTTTTGCGGTTGGCCGGCGCGTACCGATCACGCACCGGCGGGAGCGGATTCGCCCGCCTGGAAGAGGCCGACCCGCAGGTCCCTGGCCGTATAGATCGTATCGCCGTCGGCTTTAAGCCAGCCGTCGCCAGTGCCAAGCGTGAATTTTCGCCGGATCACCCGCTTCAGCTCGACGATATATTCCAGCTTGCGCATGGTCGGCAGCACCATGCCGGAGAATTTCACCTCGCCGACGCCGAGCGCGCGGCCCTTGCCGGGGGCGCCCATCCAGCCGAGGAAAAAGCCCAGCATCTGCCACAAGGC
>JBGSPC010000015.1:0-6064 GCA_041738805.1 Terrimicrobiaceae bacterium
CCGGCGGCCTGGACTCTGGATACTGTGGAATCGCCACGGAACAGTCCGTGGTTCCTTTGCACGTTTGCCGCGAGAAGGGCGTTGACCTTTCTCGAGCAGCAACCGGAAGTGGATGGCAAGCGGCTTGGGGTTTATGGCCACTCGATGGGCGGAAAAATCTCTGTCATGACTGCAGGATCCGATGATCGCGTGAAAGCCGTTGCCCCCTCCTGCGGGGGGATTAGCGACCGGCAAAACAGCAGCCCGCTTTTCTGTGCGACGCTGACCGATAACCACTATCTTGAGAATATTTCCTGCCCGATCATTTTCCTCAGCCCGTCGAATGATTTTCATGGGCTTCTCAACCACATACCCACCGCTGTGAGTGAAATAAAGACCGCAGAGTGGAGGCTTACGATCTCGCCGCACCACAACCACCAGGACACGGCAGAATACGAGGTCGCCACTCAGGTCTGGATGGACCACTTTCTCAAAGGAGAGGGCATCATTCCCAAGACTCCCAAGACCACGCTTACGCTAAAGACAGATGACGGAGTTCCGACGCTTGCTGTAGAGCCGGACGCCTCGAAGCCGATTTTGGGAGTGGAGGTCTATTATACCCGCGAAGGGCAGATGGATGGAAAGAAAGATGATAGCATCAACACAAAAAACCGGTTCTGGTATTATGCCCCTGCCCGCAAGGCAGGGGAAATCTGGACCGCAAAGCTCCCCCTGTGTGGCATGGGCAAACCGCTGTGGGCTTTTGCCAATGTGGTTTACGGCTTGGATAAGCCAATCAAGGCTGCGGGGTATTACTACCGCATCTACTCATCGGATCGCTTTGTGATTTCCTCCCTGCCGCACATGGTGAGTCTCGCGGAACTTCAGGCTGCAGGAGTGAAAGCCACCCGCCCTCCATCGCTCCTCATTGAGAACTTCGAAGGTGAATGGGAGAAACAATGGTTCGCCTACAAGACCGCGGGATGGGCGTTCTCCACCCACAAGATCCACACCGACGAATGGAAGGCGCCAGATGGCTCACAGCTCGGCTTTGAGGTTCGTGCCGAACAACCCAATAAACTGGCGATCAGCTTGAGCGACTCCGGCGCCGAGGTCGTTCTCCAAGGTGGGCCGGAGTGGCAGGCCGTGGTGCTCAATCCGGCAGATTTCCTCGATGCTGCAAACGCACCTCTCAAAGACTGGACGACGAGCAAAGAATTACGCTTCGGAGCCAAGGAAACTTTAAGAGGAAAAACCAACAAAGACGTTGGCGGGGACTGGAAAGGCTCTCCTCCCGAATTCCGAAACCTGCGTTGGGTTGTCGGTTCGTAAGCCAAAAAACAGGGCGATTTTCTATTAAGAGCTAAACGATAGAATGAAAGAACTCTTGCCGTTCATTGGATGCCTGGCCATGGGGCTGAGCTTTTTTCCTGCACCTGCGGCACTGGCTGAAAAACCCAATGCATCTATAAAATTCGACTACCCGGATGAACGTCAACCCGGCAGTACAAAGGGAATAGTCAAAGGAAACACGCGGAGACTCCAAAATGACCTGATGTCCTTCCAATTTGATGTGACGGAGGGTCGCGTGACGAATGCGCGCTTCGACATCCTTGGCGAAGAGCGGGCCACCGTTGTCGTCGATGAACCGTTCTCTTTGGTCATCGATGGCAAGCCGGTCAGTGCGTCGGCGTTGAAACTTGATGCGGAAATCCGGGAAGAAGTGCCCCCCCCGGACCCGGCTTCGCCCCGGTTGGGCGATCATTATCCGGCCAAATCGTTTGCCCTGACTTTCACGGCGCCCGATGAATCCTATCGCGTCGTGTGGAAACCCCTGCTCAGGGACGAATCCAACTATATCCTCTTTGATGTGACCGTTACGCCGTTGCGTGGAGATTTGAGTCTGAACCGCATGGTCATGCTGCAGGTGACGGCCAAGAATTTGAAGCAACTGGGGACTCCAGCCGGGAGCCCGGTGGTGAACGATCGCTTCTTCTTCGGATTTCACCATCCGACCGCCCGGTCGCTCATTGCCGGCGAACGCCTGACTTATTACTGGGACCGCGCAAACATGGCGGTCAAACAGGGCGAGACAGTTCAGCAACGTGCTTCCATCGGCATCCACCCGAAAGATCAACGCCGGCGGGCTTTTAACTACTATCTGGAGCGGGAGCGCTCGCACTCCTACCATCAGGTGCTCCATTACAACGCGTGGTATGACATTTTGCATACCGCACGTCTGAAAAAAGCGGATGAGGCGGAGGCTCTCGAGCGGATCCAGACCTTTAACAACGAATTGGCCGTCAAGCGCGGAGTCCCCGTCGAGTCGTTTGTGTTTGATGATCCGTGGGACAATGTGTCCGGCAGCGCCACGGACGTATGGCAGTTTGATCCCAAGCGTAATCCCAACGAATGGAAAGTCATGAAAGATGTTGCCGGGAAGCACGGCGGTTCACTGGGTGTCTGGATGTCTCCGCAAGGCGGATGGGGTGGGCGGCAAGTCCGCTTGGCTACGGCCAAGCAGAACAATCTGCCCTACGTGATCAAAGAAGGCTTTTTCAGTTTGTCCGACCCGGCCTACCTCGCCCGTTTCCGTGCGGTGTGTTTTGACTTCCTACGCAACCAGGGGGTCAACATGTTCAAATTCGATGGGTTCAACGAGAAACCTGAAAATGAATCCGAGCGCGAGGCGCTGGTGAAACTGATCGACGACATGCGCAAGGAGAAGCCAGATGTCTTTATCAACACCACATGCGGCAGTTGGCCCAGCCCGTTTTTCCTGATGAACTCCGATTCGATTTGGCGAGGCGGAGGCGATATCGAGATGAAGGGTGTAGGGCCTGTGCGCCAGCAATCGCTTACTTATCGGGACTGGCAAACATACATTAACGTCGTCTCTCAAAGCCCGCTGTTTCCGATTTCATCAGTCATGGTAATGGGGCCCGTTCTTGCGCCGTATGTGCATCATGAAGGGTTTGATACCGCGACGCTCCAAGAGTGGAAGGATGAAGTTCGCTCCTATTTTGGCATCGGTATGAACCTGCAGGAACTGTATATCGGTCCTACCAACCCGGATACCGGTAAGGCGCTCATGACTGATGAGTTCTGGGACATTCTGGCCGAGGGTGCCAAGTGGGCGCGAGCCAACGAAGATGTGCTGGTCGATGCCCATTGGGTGGGCGGCGACCCTGGCCATGGGCGGGTCTATGGGGTGGCCGCGTGGAGTCCCACGAAAGCCACACTCATGCTGCGCAATCCTTCGGACCAACCGCAGTCAATCAAGATTGATCCGGAAAAGGCTTTTGAGCTTCCGCAACATGAAAACGTCCGGACTTTCACCATGAAGAGTCCGTGGGCGGACGAAGCGAATAAATCCGCCGTCACACTGGCGGCAGGCGAGGCCCACACGTTTGAACTTCAACCCTTCGAGGTCATCGTTTTAGAGCGTAAATGAGACGATCCCTATTGATTTCAATAATCGCCCTGTTTTGCCCCGAGGCAGCTCGAGCCCAACGAGCAGTCGCCCGTCTTGAACCGTGCCTTCTTCATCTAAAACGGTGGCGCTTCGGATGTGAAACTTACGTTGAACGGCGATTTAATTTCACCGGGCGAGTCCTTCCTGACCGGCCATATACCGGCGCTGGAAGGAACGGATTTGGTAACCTGGATCAAATACGATGCCGCACAGATGGTCGCCATTGTTCTTGAAAATGAACATAACCACACCTGATCCATCCTCTTTAGCTCATGACTTGCCGATTTCGCCGGCAAAATGGTAATCCTAACATATCCACATGAAACAATCCCTTGGCCTCCCCGTGCAGATGCAGATAAGCGATAAGCTTTGCGCGATCACCCTCCTGGTCTTCATGTCGGGAGCAATTGTGCGGGCCATGGATTCAGGGAATTCCATCGCAGACAAACCGGACAAGGCCATGGAACTGCAGGATATGAGTAAGACAATGACTCCTCAGTCGAGCGGCCAGAAGGCAAATAGGTCCGCGGAGCCTATCAGCAAGAGCTTCGTATTCAAAACAGTCGGAGACGCGTCTCTGAACATGAAAATCTACTATCCGCCAAACTGGGAAGAGGGTGCAAAGAAACTGCCGGCCATTGTGTTCTTCTATGGCGGCGGATGGTATGGCGGGGACATCGGTCAATTTCGGGAGACTGGTCCTTACCTCGCTCGGCGCGGCATGATTGTGGTCACCCCTGAATACCGGACGATCAACCAGCACCACGTGAAGCCTGATCAGTGCCTGGTGGACGCCAAGAGTGCGATGCGATATGTCCGCACGAACGCAGCCAAACTGGGCATCGATGATAACATGATTGCAGCGGGCGGTATTTCGGCCGGCGGGCATCTTGCGGCGGCAACGGCGTTCAGCAAAGGCTTCGACGCCCCCGATGATGACCTTCAGGTAAGTTGTAAGCCGTCGGCCCTGGTGCTAGTCGTTCCGGTGATTGACAACGGTCCGGGAGGGTTTGCCCATGACCAGGTTAAAGCCTACTGGGAAGATTTTTCGCCGATACACAATATTTCAATCAATCCGCCGCCGACTCTGTTTATGGTGGGCGACAAGGATAAATACATCCCGGTGGCAACAGCCGAGAAGTATAAAACGGAAATGGAGAAACAGGTTGGTCGCTGCGATCTGAAGATCTACGAGAACGCGGACCATGCATTCAATTTTTCTCCACAGGGCAGTAAGGCAACCACTCAGGATATGGATCAATTTCTGGTCAGCTTGGGCTATTTGAAACCTGAAGATCGCCCAATTCAAAAATGAACACTTCGCAAAATACTACTGAAGAAATTCTGCCTTCTCAATCCGGTTACCCGACCCGAGAAGCGGACCTTGATGCCTTGCCTGGATTCAAGAATCCACCGCCTGGGTATGGCGAAGTCCCATTCTGGTGGTGGTCCGGGGATGACTTGGATGTGGACCGGTTACTGTGGCAGGTTCGAGAGCTGCATAAGAAAGGGATCAGCGGGTTCCAGGTGAACTACGCGCACCACGACACCCCCGGGTGGCTCACCGATACCGGTGAGCCGGGCTTCTTTACCGACGAGTGGTGGAAGGTTTATTCCAGAATTTCCGAAGAGTGCAGCAAACTGGACATGGGGATCGGTCTGAGCACCTACACGATCGACTGGCCTAATGGCGCTCAAAACTTATTCTACAAACTTTTCTATTCCAAGGCAGAGCTCAACGCGATCGAACTTATCGCATGTGAGCGCCAGCGGTTGCTCAGTGGGCAGACGTTGACGATTGTTTGCATGGACGGACAGTTTGCGACTCGAGCCTATCAGTTGATAAATGGAGTCATTCAACAGGGCGGCATCGACCTGACTTCGCTGGCCAAGAACGGCGAAATTTCATGGACGGCACCCGACAGTGAGTGGGAGGTCTGGGTATTCGGCACCGCCCGCAAAGCTGGCACAATGAGTCCACTCATGGCCGGGTCCGGCGACACTGTCATCAGCGGTTTTTTCCAGAAGTTCCAGGACCACAACCCGGGGAAGACCTCGAAGGGGCTGAACTACTTCTTTAATGACGAGCTTCAGATCGGCCTCGGCAAATTCGCCTGGAATGACGACTTTCTGGCGGAGTTTGAGAAAACCAAAGGCTACGACCTTCTGGAAGTCCTGCCCGCCATGTGGGAGGACATGGGGGACATCACCCCCAAGGTCCGCATGGACTATGCTGATGTGCGGATGAGATTGATGGAAGAGCGCTACTTCAAGCCGATTTACGAGTGGCACAGTTCGCGAGGCATGATCTTCGGCTGCGACTCTGCCGGCCGCGGATTGCACCCGGATGAGTTCGGCGATTATTTCCGGGCCACGCGCTGGTATACCGCACCCGGACACGACACCCCTGGCGGCAACGCTGACCCGATCAAGGGCAAGGTCTCCTCGTCCATTGCCAACCTTTATCAACAGCCGCGGGTCTGGCTGGAGGGCTACCATAGCCTGGGGTGGGGGGCGACCCCGGAACGCATGATGTTCGCCACCCGCGAGAACTACCTTTACGGGTGCACTCTGCTCAGCCTGCATGGCCTTTATTACACCACCTACGGC
>JBGSPC010000044.1:0-5247 GCA_041738805.1 Terrimicrobiaceae bacterium
GATGATCTTGGAATTTGCCGCAGCGATGGGTTCTGCAATGAGATAGGCATCCCCGGAGTCGACCCGAACCTGTGTCGGATCGATGGAAACACCCTGACGGAAAGACTCGTAGGCATTCATGGACTGGACATCGGCAATCACTTGGCCATCCGCGACAGTGAGTTTGTGCAGCGTTCCGAGGTCATCAGAGTCCCTTGCCACAACCACCCACTCCTTGGGTTCCGGGGTGCCGGCTTTTCCGGTGACCAGCACAATGCCCTGCGAATACTTGGGGTCGATTGCAAGCATGGCCGTCACGGCCCAGTTGGGAATCGGCAGGGGAACAGGCGGAGGTGCGAAGATTGGTTGCGGGGCCTGAACCAGATCGTTGGATTCAACGGTCCAATTGGAGGGTTGAGCTTGATCATCAGCAAATGACAGGCTTCCAACCAGTAGGTTGAATGCAAGGGCGGAAAAAATCATCGGGGAGGTTTTGTTCAACATCATGCGAAGGAAGTCGGGTGGGTCAGGATTGAAAGGTACGGATCACAGCATCAGCGAGTTCTTCAGGTGTCAAGGTTGCGGTGCCCAGTTTCCCAACGACAACTCCAGAGGCGTGATTGGAAATTTCTGCAGCCTCATGCATGGATGCCCCCGCACAGAGGGCCAGCGTGAAAAGGGCGATGGCTGTGTCCCCGGCTCCGGAAACATCAAAAACCTCGCGCGCCCGGGTTGGCGTGTGATAGGCGGGCTTCCCGTTCTCAACAAGCAGCATCCCATGCTCACCAAGGGTGATCAGCAGGGCATTCACCTTCTGCTGGGCAATCAATTTTTGCGCTGCTTCCAAAAGCGGGCCGTCTTCAAGGGGATTTTCGAGGGCTCCCGGATCGGGCTGGCCGAGCATCGCAAAAGCCTCTCCACGGTTGGGTTTCAGGACATGCACCCCGCTCCACACCAGAGGATTTTGAACATTGGGATCCGCAGTGACCACTTTGCCTTGCGATAACGCCAGAGCGCACACCTCCGAAACCAAAGCCTGGTTGATGAGTCCTTTTCCATAGTCTTCCAGAATCACACCATCCATGGATTCGAGCAGCCCGGCAATGGCGGACAAAGCTTCACGCCTCACTTCAACGGGGGCTTCGGCTTTTTTTTCACGGTCCACACGAACCACTTGTTGTTGGCGTGCAACGATCCGGGTTTTGACGATGGTCGGCATGGAGGAATTCTGAACCAATCCACCGGTTCCAATCTCTTCGGCCTCAAGCAGTGTTTTTAGCTGCTCGCCCGCAGAATCCTTGCCGACCAGTCCGCAGATCTGGACTTGATTACAAAAAGGCCGCAGGTTTCTGGCCACGTTGGCAGCACCGCCAGGATATTGGGTTTCACCCGTGACCTCCACCACCGGCACAGGCGCTTCAGGAGAGATCCGGGAAACACGGCCCCAAACGAACTCATCAAGCATCACATCCCCGATCACTAAAAGGCGGAGGTTCTTCGCGGTTTCAAGAAGTTGTTGAATTCGTGGGGCGTTCATTGCATAGTAAGGACAACCTTTTAGCGGGAGCTCTTCACACCGCGAAGCCAAAAATTCTTATGTTCCACCATCTGCTTTCGCCAGCAATCATTCTGTTGATGGGTTCGGTCGCTTTTGCACAGACCGCTCCTGAACAAATCGACCTTTCCAAATTTCCCGCAGCATCAGTCGAGGATGTCGTGGTTCCCGTTCCCAGCGAGATCTTCATCGTTCTGGACAAGCTGGGAACTCCCAACTGGCGCGGGGAGCTTCCCGCCTCACTTGGTGACAGCACAGGAAACCGCGCCCAGGTCGCGCTGCTCCTCGGGACTGTGATCGCCGATGGATTCATCGCTGTCCAGGCGCAAGATACGGTCAAGGTCAAAGACATCGGTCAGAAAGTCCTCCAACTTGCCGACGCCATCAACGTTCGCAAAGCCGTCATCGCAAGAAGCAAAAGCATCACCGAGCAGGCCGATGCCAAAAACTGGGTGGCTGTCCGCCGCGAATTCGACGGGGCCCTGCAGGATGTGCGTGGCGCCATGGTGGAACTCGGGGATCATGATCTTGCCCAACTCGTCAGTGTGGGCGGGTGGGTTCGTGGCACCCAGGTCTTGACGTCGGTCGTGTCTCAAAATTATTCCCCGGCCGGTGCAGAGCTCCTCAACCAACCGGAGCTCCTCGATTATTTTATCAAGCAGATTGATGGGCTCGGCAATCCCCGCCTCAAAAGAGAGGCACTCGTCGTAAGGGTCAGAAAAATTTTGCGTGATCTGCGCCCTATTATCGCCAAGGCCGACAGCCAGCCCGTGAGCCCTGAGAATGTCAAAAAAATCAACCGGCTGACCGGAGAAACCGTTTCAGCAATCACTTCGGGAGAAGGCTAAACTTACGGAAAAACTTTCGACGCGCTGAGAAAAAACAGCAAGTCTACGACGCTCATGCAAATCCTCAGACCTCTCATTTACGCCGCAATCGCCTTGGCCCCGGCTTCCTTGCTGGCCACCGTGGACGATGCGCTGTCTTTTGCCTATGAAGCAGCCACGCCCTATGTGAAGCAGGGCTTTTCAATTCGCGAGGACGCATGGGGCGGAGATCTCGGTGTCAAAGACCAAAAAGCCGTCACGGCCCAACTTTTTAAAGGCAATGAGTATTGGTTTTTGACCGGCACGGATAGCCGCAACGCCGTGGTCACCGTCAGTGTCTATGATTCCAATGGAAAACTGGTTCAAACCGATGCTTGGCAGCGCGGCAGATTTTCAGGAGCCAAAGTGGTTCCGGATCGCAGCGGCACTTATTACGCCATCGTGACCGTGCACAAATCCCCGGACGAGCGCACGCACTGGGCCTTGGTTTACGGCTACAAATAACGTGCCCTGCCGGGATAACAGTCCAAGTTGATGGAGTCCTTCACTCTGGAGTTCGAAAGCGCCCGGGCCCTGCATGCTCTCTACGGTGGCGAAGAAAAGTTTTTGCGGGAGCTGGAAAAGCGCTTGGAGGTTAAAGTCACCACGCGGGATGGTTGGTTAAAAATTGAAGGGGACCCCACAGGGGTGGCCCGGGCCCGCAAGGTTTTTGAGCAATTGGAGGAGGCCAGAAAAAAAGGTGTCACCATTCGTTCTCACGAATTCCGATACGCGATGGAAGCGGCGGCAATCGGTGACTCCAAGGACCTTGGAAATTTTGTGGATCAACGAATCCACAGCTCTCCCCGCAAGCCACCGATCGTGCCCAAGACAGAAGGACAGAACGAATACGTGCGGGCGATCCGTCAGAAAGACATCACCTTTGGAATCGGGCCTGCCGGAACCGGCAAAACCTATCTCGCCGTGGCCATGGCTGTGGCCGCTCTTCGTGAGGAAAAAGTGGGTAGAATTATCCTGACCCGGCCTGCTGTTGAAGCTGGAGAAGCTCTCGGATTTTTGCCCGGCGATCTTCAGGAAAAGATCCTGCCTTATTTGCGCCCGCTCTATGATGCGCTTCATGACATGTTGGATGTTGAAGAAATTCAGAAGTATATGGATCGTGGTGTCATCGAAATCGCTCCCCTGGCCTACATGCGGGGCCGGACGCTCGGGCAGGCTTTTGTGATTCTCGATGAAGCCCAGAACACCACCACCGAACAGATGTTTATGTTTCTCACCCGCCTTGGACCGGAATCCAAGTGTGTGGTCACCGGCGACCAAACGCAAATTGATCTCCCCCGCAACAAACGCAGCGGCTTGATTGAAGCCGCCGAGGCCCTTCGGGATGTGGAGGGCATCGGGTTTCAATTCTTCAACGAATCCGACGTCGTCCGACATCCTCTTGTGCAAAAAATCATTACGGCTTATAGAAATCACCGCGGACTTCAGGATTCCCGCATTTAAATGTCAAAGAATTATGTCAAATGACCAACAGGCCACCCATTCCTTCTTTGTTGTCAAAGCTTGATACGTAAGCCCGGAATGGCACATTAATCTGTCATGTGGAATTTTTTCCAACGACGCCGTCTGATCGGCAAAGGAATGGCCTGCGCAAAAACACGCAGAACAGTCTCGGAACACCCTCTTGCCGAAGCTTTGGAGTGCGGATGGGGCGTTCGTTCCATTGTGCTGGCACTGTTTGTCCTCGGGCTGTCTCTCCTGGTCTTCACGGGCCAACAGCCGGAGCCCGCCAAAAAATTTCTCCTCTGCCTGTTGATTTTCGTCACCGCCGTCGCACAACTCTGGATCAACCATCCCATCACGGTCACTCAGAACTCCCGGCTCGGTTTGGTCTTCGGAGTGATCCTGGCGCAGCTTGCAGCCATCAAGCTGATCCTGACCCAAGCCGCTTCGGGCACCATCGACCTTCAACTGGCACCCCTTCTTGTCCCTTATGCGTTTGCTCCTCTGATTTTGTCTGTCCTTCTTGGCAAACACCACGGGCTTTTTGCGGCCGTGTTTGCCAGCCTGTGGGGCTCCCTCCTTGTCGGAAGAATTGATCCGGTTTTCCTTGTCATCTCCCTCATCACAGGGTTTGTGGCTGTCTTCCTGACCCTCCAAGTACGCCGTCGCGGCCGCCTCGTTCGAGCGGGGATTTATGTGGGTGGAGTCACCTGGGTGCTCGCTGCGGCTTTCGGACAGATCGGACCAATCATCTGGGAGGCCCCCCATCTGAGCGACTGGCGAATGATTGGTTTCCAGAGTTTGGCGGCTGTCGGAGTTGGATTTGGCACCGCAATTCTTGCCAGCGGAATTCTTCCCGCACTTGAAAGCCTTTTCCGAATCACCACCGAAATTTCCTGGCTGGAGATGGCCGACCTGAATCACCCGCTTCTCAAGCGCCTGAGCCTTGAGGCCCCGGGCACCTTCCATCACAGCCTTGCCGTCGCAAACCTCGCCGAGGCTGCCGCAGAAAAAGTGGAGGCCAATCCCACCATTTGCCGCGTGAGTTCTTATTTCCACGATGTGGGCAAACTCGTCAAACCGGAATACTTTGCGGAAAACATCCGTGCAGGCGAAAATCCGCATGATGAGCTCACTCCCACAATGAGTGCCCTTATCATCACGGCCCACGTCAAGGAAGGAGTGGACCTCGCTCTGAAACACGGGCTCAATGAAGAAATTGTGGATGCCATCCAGCAACACCATGGCACGTCCACGGTCGCTTATTTCTATCAACGGGCGCTTCAACAACAACAGGACGCGCGGGTCGGGGGAAAAATCATGAACATGCGTCCGGAGGATGTTCCTGAAGTCCGTCAGGAAAGCTTCCGCTACCCCGGCCCC
>JBGSPC010000066.1:0-2207 GCA_041738805.1 Terrimicrobiaceae bacterium
GGCCGCCGCCCGCAGCGCCGCGGAAACCGGTCGGATAAAGGTCAGGAGGGTGCCACCAACAATTCGACTGGCACGGAAGAACCGCGGGCTGCCTCTGAGCCTGCAGAAGAAGGTTGGGAGAGCGCTGAGTCTCCTTCGCCTGTTGAAGAAACCGGTCCGCCGGCTCCTCCCGTTTATGCGGAAGGCATCGTGGAGGTTTCCGGCAAGGGTTTTGGATTTCTGAGGGAACCCAAACGGAATTTTTCCCAATCCAACAATGATATTTTTGTCACGCCCGAAGTGGTTCGCAAACACGGGCTTCGTGATGGAATGCTTATTAAAGGGGAGATCCGCAAAGGCAGCCGCGGCCCTCAACTTTTCAAACTCACAGAATTGGAGGGTGGGGACCCTGACCGGTTCTCCGATCTCCCCATTTTTGAGGAACTCACAACAATCAACCCCAACAAGCGTATTGTGCTTGAGACGGTCACAGATCGTCACACCACACGGGTGATTGATCTTATGAGCCCGATTGGAAAGGGGCAGCGTGGACTCATCGTGGCTCCTCCCCGCACCGGAAAAACCACCCTTCTTCAGCACATCGCGGATTCCGTGGTGAAAAACCACCCGGAGATGAAGCTTATCATTCTCCTTGTGGATGAGCGTCCGGAAGAGGTCACCGAAATCCGCAGGACAATTCCCAGTGCGGAACTCCTGGCGAGCTCAAACGACTCTGACATCAAGACCCACACGCGGATTGCCCAGCTGGCCATCGAGCGGGCCAAGCGTCTTGTTGAGATGGGCATGGACGTCTTTGTGCTCATGGACTCCCTGACCCGGATCGGGCGTGCGTTCAACAACGCTCAAGGCGGAGGTGGACGAACCATGTCCGGAGGTGTGGATTCCCGTGCCCTGGAAATCCCGCGCAAACTTTTTGCAGCAGCCCGAAATACCGAGGAAGCCGGCTCACTCACCATCATGGCCACTGCCCTCATTGAAACCAACAGCCGTATGGACGAGTTGATCTTTCAGGAATTCAAAGGCACAGGAAACATGGAGCTCGTGCTTGACCGCAAAATCAGCGATCAGCGCATTTATCCGGCAGTTGATATCTTTCTTTCAGGAACCCGTCGTGAGGAACTGCTTCTGCCCGAGGAAGACCTTCACAAAATCGGGATCATCCGGCGCGGCCTCGCGGGACACAAGCCCATCGAAGCCATCGAGCGTTTGCTTTTCTTCATCCGCAAATATCCAACCAATGCGGAGTTGCTGAAATCGATTCCGGGTTGATCGTCATCGTCCTGTGACGAACCCCGTTTCTGCATTGAGCTGGGATGACCTTATTGCCCGACCGGCTCCGGTCCTTGCCCTGGCCCCGATGCAGGATGTGACGGACCTCGACTTCTGGCGGCTCACCACCCGCTACGGGGTTGCCGATCTCTATTACACGGAATATTTTCGCGTTCATCCCGATTCCAGGCTCGACAAGCCCATTCTTCGGTCGATCACGGAAAATCCCACCAACCGTCCCGTGGTGGCTCAGATGATTGGCAATGATATTCCATCGCTCGTAAGGTCCGCCCGGGAACTCTCCAATTATCCGATCGCAGCCATTGACCTGAATCTCGGGTGCCCGGCTCCAATCGTTTATCGCAAGTGCGCGGGTGGGGGACTCCTCCGTGATCTTCCCCTCGTGGACAGAATTCTTGGTTCTTTGCGCGAGACCATCACAGGGCGGTTCACGGTCAAAACAAGGATCGGTTTCGACAACCCGCAGACCCTCGATGCGCTGCTTCCGTTGCTACAACGTCATGATGTGGATCTCGTGACGGTGCATGGCCGAACCGTCACGCAAAAGTATCGACCGGGGGTGCGGCAGGACCGCATTGCGGATGCTGTGCAGGCTTTGCCAATGCCTGTGCTTGCGAACGGGGATGTGAATTGCCCTGAGTCGGCTATTCACTGCTTGCAAGTCACGGGAGCCCGGGGATTGATGATCGGGAGGGCCGCGATCCGGAACCCATGGATTTTTTTGCAAATTCGATCTGCACTTGCGGGCGGGCCCGTTCTGCTGCCTACCGGGAGGGACGTGCTGGCCTATGTCTATGACATTTTTGAAACGGTCTGTGATCCCCTGGTCAATGAAACGTTCCAGGTCCAGCGCATGAAAAAATACATGGGATTTCTTGGACAGGCCATTGATCCCTCCTTCCTCCACAACATCCTGA
>JBGSPC010000102.1:0-22978 GCA_041738805.1 Terrimicrobiaceae bacterium
GTCGCGGCAGCGGGCGAGTTGCTGGCGCAGGCCCGGGCGCGCCACCGGGCGGCAGAAGGAGTTGCTGGACCCGCGGCGGCTCGGCGGCATCACTGCGTCAATCGAAGGCTCAAGGTCAGCGTAGTTGTTGATCAGGTTGCGCCAGAATTTTGCTTCGTGCTCCAGCTCTCCAACCCCGAAATGAACGTGCAATCCGCAGGTCTTGTTGACCTTTGCCCCGAGGCGGTTGAGCACATCGCAGACGATCTTGACCTGCGCCAGTCCTTCCTCCCCATGAAGAACCGGGCTGACCAACTCAAATGGGCGCTCGCCAATCACCGACCCGTCGCTGACCACCTTCCAATGGGCGCGGGTTGTGTGGTTGTATCCCTCGGCGTGGCAGGCGATCCCCGCCACCGTTAATTCTGAGGCAAGCGTGGTGGGGGTAATTCCGCAGGCCTCGATTTCGACCCCGAAGGATCTCGTGAAGGTGTAGACGCCCTCGCGAGCGACCCGCTGGCGGGCCACCCCGTAAACCTTCGCCTGCACGTTGCGGATGAACCCGCAATTGACGTTGAGCAGGGTGGCGATTTCTTCGTGGCCGACTCCCGCCGCCAGCATCAGGCGGATCTTCTGGCTTTTGTTGAGGCGGGCATTTTCGAGGATCTGGTTGGTGGTCATTTCGGGTTCTTGATTCTTCGTGAGTCATTGCTCTGAACCGAAAACACCGGAAGGTTATTCGACATGATTATCGAAGATTTATTTCATTGAAAATGAGCGCTTTGCAGCAAACATGGCACACGTCCTGCGGGGGCGGCCTTTGATGGCATAAAATTGTTTTGATCGCCCACATTTGGCGCGCCAATATTGGCCTCAATTAAACAATTCCATGAGTGCTCTCGACCTTATGAACGACCCGTTTTACGCGCAGATCATGTTCGTTATCGAGAGTTCCATTTGTAAGGCAGACTGCGATGCCCAGGAGAAGGGGCTACGCCTCACGGACTCCAACATAAAATCAGCCTTGAACAAGGCCAGGCACCTGAGCGTGAAACCTGTGCCAGGCCCATTGGAGACCGTGCAATCCCGTGAGGAGATCATCCACGAGTTGGCAACGAGTATCGCTGCAAATCGTGAGCTGTTCCGCGTGGAAACGGAAACCCCTTCTGGCAAAGAGAAGGCCTCGATCAGCTGCGCCGAATGGGTGAAAGCCATATCTGCTGTGGAGGCCTCATTGAATTTGCGCCGCAGTGATGAGGCAGGAAGCCGTTGCTACCTCGACTTCGTGGGGAGGTTCATCAAAGAGGGGCGGATCTGAAACCCTTTGCCCTACTCAAAACAACTCGCCGGGCCGGGTGATTTTCAACGCCTCGCGCACTGCCGCCAGCAGTTCCCGGCCAGAGAGTTCAATGGGGGTATCCTCACCGATCCTGATTTCGATCCGGGGGTTGATTCCGCCCCAGTAATTCACCCATTCGCCGGCCATCCCAAACCCGCCTTGGATGCCAAGCTCCTCCGAAATGCGGCGGCTCAGGGTGGCGTCGTCCGGGCGCACAGTGGCCGCCCACCGTGCCGAAGCACCCTCAGTGGAATGGAGAGCGCGGACCAATGCCGCTTCGTAGCGGGGCGACATCATCATGGCCTGGTTTCCTCCCAAGGCCCGTAGTGCTCGCTATCGACCAGCCCCTCCAAGGCTTCCCGCCACGAATATCGCCGGGGCGATCCGGGCTCAATCCGGCCGCGGGCATAATATGCCTCTTGGCCCATGCAGATCGTCCGCCCGTTGCTGGGATCGAGGACCGTCCCATTGATCTCTATCCACGCATGCCCATACGGATAACCATCGAGGCGTCCCTCGCCGACCACGGTCCCGTGGACGAGCGTGGCCCCGCTGCCCGACCCCATATTGAGAAGGAGCATCGCTGCCGCCTGATAACAATCCCCTCTCTTCATCATACTACTTTCTCCGCCTTCCATTTGCTTTTGCGCAGCCGCAGCCGGAAGCGGGCTCCGTCGATGCTGCGGGTGAAGAAGAATGCTCCGCGCGAGGGGAACTGCGCGCTGGTAACCCGTGGCTTTTCGTAATGGCTCCGGGGATGCCTGCCCTGCGGGGAGACGCAGAGCCAATGGACGGCCTCGGCGCACCGAGATGACCAGAAGATCGGGGCTCCCGCCCGGGAGAGTGCCTCCCGGACGGGATCGTGGTCGAGCGGGTCGTGCTTACTGGCGCTCACGCCGCCACCTCCCTGCGCAGGTCGCTGATCTGCTCGGGCGTCAGTTCAGCGGGTTTGCCGTGGCGCTCCCATGTTGCGGGCCTGCGCCCGAAGCCCAGTTGAACCGAGAGGCTCGCCTTGGGCATTTCGATTCCGTGGGCTCGGAAGATCCGGTCGGCTTCCTCGTGTTTGACCCCTGCCGACCCGAGGCTCTTGGCCACCGCGCAGGCCGAGAACCCGTGGATCTTGTTCTTGCGGCTCTTGACCTCCTTGGGTTCATCTCCCGACTGCGACTCGATCACCTCGGGCGGGCGGTTGGCCTCGTGGATCGTGACCCGGTTGCCGTTGGCAGGCTCTGCCGGCGTGCTCGGACTGAAGCCCGCGATCTTCGCATGGCGACCACGGCCTTCGAACGACGCTTTGCCGAACTCGAGTTTGCCGGTGCAACCGGCCAAGCAATCGATGTTCTTGATCGCGTCGATGATGGGTTTGCGCCGCCCCTCCGTGTAGCGGAAGTGGGTGGCACCGCGTGGCGGCTTGTTGGCTTCGAGGATGGCCTTCGCCGTGGCGTTGGCCGGGATGGTGACGGTGTTCATTGTCTTTTTTCCTTTTGGTTGTTGGTTTCTTGGCTTCCGGTGGTGGTCCGTTTTGGGCCGACCCACTCGAGAAGATGGTTTGCGTGCTGGCGCACGAGTCCCGCGTGGACCAGTGTGGCGATGACGCTCTGGTAGGCGTCGATACCAAGGTGGCCCATCAGGCGGGCGTAAAGGTGGCCGCTCGGGACCGTGCCGAGTTCCTCGATGGCCTGCGCGATGGCAAGGACCACGCGAAGCGATCCTTCCACGCGGGTGTCGAAATCAGAAGGGCGACCCGGTGGCCGCCCTTGTCTTTCTTCGTTGCTGTTCGTTTTCATTGAAGTCATTTCGTTGTCACTGAATTGCGGCCCGCCTCGTATGCGGCTTCGAGGGCTTTGCGGATTTCCCATACCGCCATGTCGTGGAAGTCGAGGCTGTCCGATTTGCGGGTTTCGAGGGTTTCCAGATCGAGAATCTCGCGGGCGATCTTTTCAGTTTCCTTGGTGGCGCTTTTTGTCTTCATGGCGTGGTTCAGATCAGGTTGAATGTGGTGGCGATTTACTTGAGGGCTTCGCGAATACGTCCGGCGTCCCCAACGTGCGCCCAGTTCACTTCGTCGACCCCGACTTCCATGTGGTCATCCAGGTGGCGGGCGATCAGCGTGGTCAACTCGCGGGCGTCTGCGACGTTGATGCAAAAGGCTTGAAGAGCCTTTTCGTTGTTGGTTTGGCGGGTGGCTTTGGTTGGTGCGATTTGCGTTTTCATCGTCGTGATGAATTGCTCTGAATTCGAATTACCGGAAGGACTATCTGACATTTTTGAGAAGATTTATTTAATTGAAAAAGAACGTGTTACATCGTGTTTGGCACACGTCCTGCATGACCGCCTTTCTCCGTCGTTGCGGCATCTCTGGAAGGCTGTCAAAATGACAAACGTGAGAATTACGGCATGGAATTGTAACGGTGGCTTCCAACGAAAGCTGGGCGCGGTGAGGGCTCTTGCTCCCGATATTCTTGTGGTTCCCGAGTGCGGTGATGGAGCCATGCCCCAATCAGACCTCTGGCATTCATCTCCGACCTGTGTCGAGTGGGTGGGGCGAATACCGAGCAAGGGACTGGGCGTTTTTAGCTTTGGCGAGTATTCGTTTTCTCGCGCACCCTTCTACAACCCGAAACACATGCTCATTCTCCCCATTGAAGTGAGTGGCCCAATGAGTTTTCTTCTTCTTGCTGTCTGGACCCTGCCAGATGATGAAAATTCCTACGTACGCCCACTGGTGGAAGCGTGGGAAGAATACGAAAAGCACATTGAGGGACGGGACGTCCTCATGGCCGGGGATTTTAATGCCAGCGTCATTTTCCCCAAAAAGCCAGGATACCATTTCTCTGCGTTCCTTGATCTCGTCCATGGTCAGGGGGTGCGCAGCCTCTATCACGAACATTCAGGTGAAGACCATGGTGGGGAACAGATGCCCACTTTTTTTATGCATCGCGACAGGGAGAAGCCATTTCACATCGATTACATCTTTGCAGGGACTGCAATGCGCTCTCGCCTGCGATCATTCGAGGTTGGTAACCAAAATGAATGGCTTGGCCACAGTGATCATGTTCCTATCACTGCACATTTTGAGGACACCAGAGGGCTCTAAAATGTGGGAAGTGGAAAAAATCACTTCTCTCTCAAATTGCATGGGCGTCGGGCCAACCCTGCCTTTTTCAGACCGATTAAAAGATTCCTTAATCGTCAGGGGCGGCTCACATTCGCGCCACGTTGGCCTGTGTAGCGCTCCGATCATGCTTGTATCGTGCGCTTGGTAGCGCCTATGGTGGGAGCGTGTCAAAGAGGTTGAGCATTCAATTCCTCGGGGCTGCGCTGACAGCTCTGATTGGTCTGTTGCCGCAGCCAGCACTCGCTGGTGGCGACGAAGGCGCTGTGATCAAAAAGCGCGTCTATACACAGACATCGGCCAGCGGCGTTTCAACAGATGCCACTCCGTACCATTTTGCTGCGACAATTCGTAACTCGATACCAAACCACACCGGCACCGTCCTCGCACCACCTGCATCCACCTATACCCCGAATCCTTTTACAGTGGTCGATCCTGCATTGTTGATCGGAGCTCATTTTGTGTTCGACCAAGGATTCGCAGACCAGGCATCGATGGATCTCACGTTTCCAGAGGCAGAATATACCTTCAACATAGAGCGAACCTACGCCAGTGCGACCACCCAGTTTTCGCAGGCCGTCCAATTCACAGGCGGAGCCATCCCCGTGGCTTATCCGCAGATCACGAATTCGGATTGGCGAGACGGAGTATTGTGGGTTCAACCCTCGGACGCGCGGATATTCTACACTTCTGCCTCAGGTGTTGGGTTCAGCTGGGGGCTTGTGGGCGGCGGTGGCTCGGGTGGAGGCAGTGGCTCGGGCGCACCAGGTCTTCTCGACCTTACCGGGCGACTGGGGTTCGGGCAGACCTACACTGGTGAGTTCCGATTCAGCAGAACTGAGTCCGCATATACCGTCAGCGACAGCAACGCTGGCACAAATGATTACCAGAAGGAATCCACTTATTCCGCTCTCAAGCAATCAGTTGTCCAGTTCACTTTAAAAACACCGTCCGCACCGTTAGGATTTTCCGTCCTCGACGCGACCTACACCTCCAATGGGCAGAGCTGGGATGTGAAGTCTTTGCTAGCCGGCAAGATTCGCGACGATGCGATAATTTACCGAATGGACGAGTGGGAGCTTACCAACAATTCGCCAACAGGGCAGGATGGCTCGCTTTATGTGCGATATGAGAACGACGAGGGAGTTTTCGAGGGCACCGTCACACTCGTTAGGAACAGCTGGAACAGCTACCTCATTCTGCCCAACCCCGCCCACGACATAGTCCCTGTCTCATTCTCAAAGTGGGCTAAGACCTATTTTACCCCCACTGAACTGTACGATATCTCGATTTGGGGATTGGATCGCGATCCTGATGGGGACGGGAGAAGTAATCTCACAGAGTTCGCGTTTGGGCTCAACCCACGAATCGCAGAGAACGCCCCTTTCCAAGATCCCAAAGCCGGAATATTTTCCGATCCATCCGGGTATCACTATCTGGTCATCACTTTCCGTCGCAGCTTGAAGGCCCAAGTAAATTTCTCCGTTCAGCAGAGCATCGATTTCGTTGCCTGGCCTCCGCTGACCGGCGTCGAAACCGTTGAGGAAATCGCGGGGGAGCCAACGGTCGAGAAAGTTTCAGTCCGGTCGTCCACCCCTATTGAGTGGGTTCCCAAACAGTTCCTCCGAGTCTCAATCACGGATCCGAATCCTGCCCCGACCCCACCACCAACGGAAACGTTGGTCATTCTCGAAGCCACCTACGGGGCCGATGGGCACTTCAATGATGTTAAATCCATCCTTGAGGCCAGCATCTCGAACGATGCACTCAGCTTGCAGGTCGATAATTCCACAATGGGCGGCGATCCCATATTCGGAACGCCCAAAGAGTTATTCGTGCGTTTCACCTATTCTGGTGTTGAGCAGACCAAAACCGTTCAGGAGGGTCAGACGCTTGAAATCCCATAGAGCGGATCCTGTGTCTTACGCTGCAAACAGAAGGTAGAGCAGCTTGCCGAACACAAGCACGCCGAAGCTGTAGGTCACTGTGAAGCCGATTGCGGCAAATATGTTGCGTGCGAATTCAAATTTTGTCACGGAGGTCGGTTTCTGGTTTTTCATCTGGCCCACATGACCCAAATGTCGTGGAGAAGGCCGGAAATGAAGTATGCAGCAAATGCACTCAGAACCGCACCGATGAGGATACCCATAAATTTATCGAAGTTCATGGTCAGAGGCGTTCGTAAAGATCGGCGAACCAGCGTAGTTCATTTTTGAGGACGCGCCGCGAATCCTCCGGCCACGAATCCACCGGATCTTCGTCCATCCGTTTGTTGTACCAAAGGCGGAACCCGTCAAGAAAGCGGGTGAATCGCACCCACGGTTTGTTGGGATCAGGCGGCGTGGGTGATTTTTCTTCAGGCGCTGGTATAATGCCGGTGGCGAGGTATGCCTGGCGAAGGGAAGCCGAGTCGTTCAAATCGGAACCATGGTTCCGTTTTGCCAGAGCCATGTATTTCCGAGCCGTACGGTCAGAAATTTCAGGGACATTTTCATCAAGCCATTGGAGCCAGCTTCCGTGGCCTATGGCTTCCTTTTGCTGGATCAGCAGTTGCCCGCATTCCAGGGCTTTGGAAATCGCCTCTGCAGCAACGGCACGCGCGTCACCGGCGATTTGATTGGCACTTTGGTATGCCTCACGGATTTGTAAGGCCAGGTTGATTTGTAGATCTTCGCTCATGTCTCAGTGCCCTTTGTCAATTTGCGCCGGCCATGTACTGCCTTTGCTCTGGCACTGTATGAGGTTCGCGCCTTTTTGGACTTCATAGATCGAGCGGGTGGTAAATCGAACGTGGTGCACCACTGCACAGCAATCTTGGAAAATGCCTGTTTGGTAACGCCGTGCTTGGCCGCAAGCTCAGTGGCGCTTTGCCCCTCGACGGAGAGAACACCCGTGCCGTAGCAAACCGCATCAAAAACGAGAGCGGGGTTGGCGCATCCTCTCATCCTGGCGCAGAACGAGGCGAGAACATCGCTACGAGCTTGGGCGTCGGGTCTCGCTTCGGGTGCTGCACCATCCACCAGTTCAGCAATGTCAGGGGCGGAGGAGGCAAGGGGCGATTCGGCCAGGTCGCAATCAAGGAGCGCTCCACCGCCATCTTTTGGCAGCATGGGGCCGAGAATCCCTTTGGCCTCCATCCTCTGGCGTTCTTCGGGGGAGAGGGAGGCAATCCACGCCTGCACTTCCGGCGTTTCCCACGACTCGCGGTATTGCTTGTTCCGGTCGGCCTCCTTCTTTGCGTAATCGTCAGACATGGCGATTACCTCCCAGAAAGGCGGATGTGTCCATGTGTCCGAAACGTGTCCAGCCCGCCGAGGCCGATAAACAGGACATCTCGGACACATGGACACTTAGAACACTAGATAATAGGTGTATACGTGTGCGGGAGCGGTAAACGTTACGTATGGCGCATGCGCACACACGCGCTACGCGCATATAATGATTGCGGAACCAGGAAACGTGTCCAAGCGTCCAGAATAATGGCAATACATTGAATGAAAGCATCTTAACCTCTGGACACATTGTTCGGACGCTTCTGTTTGTGGACACTTCCATGTGGTCAGAATGGTTCATTTTCGGGATTTTTCTCGTCACGGCGTACAATCCAGAGCCTGGTGCGCGTGCAGTTGGAACTCCGTCTGTAGTCGATTGAGTAGCCTTGGGCCTGGAGCTGGCTCAGCCGACGTCCGAGTTGGTCGGGGGTGTATTTGCCCGCCACGTGCTTGGTGACCTCGTCGGCCATCATTTCAGAGAGAAGCTGGGTCGCTGACCCTGTCCACTCTTCGCGGGATTTATCGGAGAAAATGGACTGCTTGAACATTTCCAGAAGCTCGGTGAATGCGGCGGTCTTGCCGGATTGCTGGGCCGTCTCGATGAGTTCTGCGTGGTGGTAGCATTTGACGCCGAACCGGGCATCGCCTCGGCACTGCTCTGGAATCTCAAAATCCCGCAGGAAGCCGGCGAAGAAGGACAATTCAGCCCGGATGCGGTCGGCGGCATCGGTGAAATCCCTTTCCGCTGTCGCAACCTTGAAGAGCATCACTTTGTCCAGGAGGCTCATCTCGACATCTGGAAGAATGCGAATGCTTTCAGGGTCCGCATTGCAGGTGATGATGACCCTACCAGCCCATGGCAGCATGAGCTGGTCACGAAATTTCGGATGGTATTGGAACGAGTAGTTCGCAGGAATTTTCTTCAGCATCGCCGAGTAGAGTTGCTGCTTTCGGGGGTCTGAGGAGGGAACCGTGTCATCGACGGTCCACAATCCCACCTCGAACAACTCCTTGTTAAACCTGGATTCACCGAGCAGGTAATCGCTCGCGTCCATGTGGCCGCCCATAAGATCTCCGACCACAACATTTGAGAGGAGCGTTTTGCCCTGATTCACGTCGCCCGCAAGAAATGGCACCTGCCCGTTTCGTGGCCGCCCTGCGAGCGCGCTGCGGTAGGCGTAGGCAAGCCACGAGAGGAAGAAGGGCAACTGCTCAGGTGGATCGAAATACCCGTCGAGCAAAGCTGCGATATAGGGAAAGCGTTCGCCCCAAGGCTGCGGGCCGTCGGCGGGGACAAGGAGTCGGGAACGGGCGATGTTGAGGTAGCGCTTGCCGGAAAAGGAGATCACTGCCTCGCGTCGGTAGATGAACGGCGCGGCCCCATCCACGCTCTTGGCCTGCTGGATCTGATTGAGCACCTCGTCCATCTGGGAGGCGACAGCGCCGCGAGGGCGCTCGTCGCTGATACCGTTTGCTACGCGGAGGTAAAGCGTGATGTCCTGGCGTTTGAAGAGCCTCCAGACACCCTCAACTTTCCTCCAGTAGTCGCGACCGTCGAACCAGACTCCATCAATTGCTGCGCCGATGGTGTCGGCACGGTAGGAGTCGACAAACTTGCGCCCGAAGATTTCCGCCCAGGGCACGAAGGGCTTCGGACCCGTAAAGCATTGCATCCCGGATGATCGAACGATGGCGGCAGTCGGGTTGTTGGCGCTCTCGTCCCAGAATCGCACACCACGAGCCCCTTCCTCAAAGGGCCCGCTCCACTTGCCGGGGAACCTGGCTTCCAATTCCTCTGCCACGCGTGAGATGGGGATATTGTCACCGTATCCACTCCAGTCTGCTTTTTTGGAGGCTGCGAGCAGCCAGGAATGGAGGAGATGTGTGGGGAGCAGGTTCGCTTGAACCAAATCCCAGTTCTCCCCGCAATGGTAGTATTGGGATGCTGAAAAAAATGCATCCTCATCGAGTGCGGGGAATATCTTCTTGAGGCCGAGTTCACGTGCGAGCTTCTTCAGGAACGCCTCGGTGATTTTTGCGCCAAACACCGGCACCCGGCCTGCGAATACCCAGAGAAGGCGTACGTTGCCGGAGAACGTGGATCCGATGAAATTTGGAGGGTAATCCGGGGATGCACGCCGGAGGAACGCTTCTCGTTCTCCGGGGGCTACGGGACTGTCGTAGTCGGCTACCACAGCGTGCATAAAGATTGCCGGGTTGGCCTCTGCCACGCGCATGGCAGCGTGCGTTCCTTCGAAGCCGGAAAAGAAGAGGCTATCCGTCCCAGGCGACGCGCACCAACGCCGGAACTCGTCCTTCGTAATGTGGTGAGGGGTGGACCCATTGCGATATTCCCATGGGCGTCCCTCAAACACCGAGGAGGAGGCGAGGTTGGGTAAGCAAAAGAGGCTGCGGGCTGATGAATCGATGTCGGAAATCATTTGCAGTAGTGGTTGGAGACATGGGTTTCGGCCTCGAGCGGGATGCCGGGCATCCAGTCGGGTACGGTTGTCATCAGCCGGGAGACTTCAGAGGCAGCATCCTCGGCTGAAGCGGCAGGCACCTCGCAAACCACCTCGTCGTGGCAATGAAACAGGATCGGGAACCCGGCCCGCTCGACGCGGAGAAGTCCCTCGGCGAAGACGTCCCTCGCCGTAGCCTGGACCAGATTTTCAGCGAGACGGCCGCCGTAAAAGCGCTGCACGGGCCCGCCACGCTCGGTCTGGAAAGTCCAGCCGCCACGCGAGCTCACGTTGAAATAACAAAGCCTCCGGCCACTCGGCAGTTCGATCTCGAAGGTGCCACCTACGGATTGGCGGCAATCGGTCTGAAGTCGATTCCACAGAGCCGTGATGGCGCGGTTGGAAGAGCGGAACGCTGTCACGGTTTCCCGAGCTTCGCGCTCGGAGATTTCCAACCCGCACATGGCCTTGGCGATGGCCCGGAACTTTTCCGGCCCGCAGCCGTAACCGAGCCCAAGCACTCTGGCCTTCGCGAGGGAATAGAGCCGTGCATCCTCCTTCTTCAGGTTGCCGCCATGCCAACCCATCGTGTTTCGGGCATGTGCTTCATAAAGAGGCGTGCCGCCTGCGATCTGTTTGAGGAAAGAGGTGTCTCCGACGAGCCATGCGAGGCAGCGGGGTTCGATCTGCGCGAGGTCGCAAGTAATGATTTTGTGGCCAGGGCGAGGCACGATGCAGGCCCGCAGATCCACCCCGTAGCTCTCCCCGCGCTGAAGATTTTGAATATTGTATCCGCTGTCGCCGCTCCAGCGCCCTGTGCTGGCTCCATAATATTTTAGGCCATATCCCATGCACCCGTCAGTTGGGCGCGTCCGACCCCTCATGGTTTTTAGTTTTTCGAGCAGCGCATTGCTTTTCCTCCAGTCCCTCATTGCGCTCACCCACGGGTATTGAGCGCCATGGGTGCGGTCCCACTCATCGCATCCGGGGTCATCTTCAGAAAGCGAGGGCGGTGGTTTGATCCCAACCTTTCGACATGCCTCGCCGAGGGCTTTGGGAGAAAGAACCGGCGAACCCCCGTCTGCCCAGGGTAGAAGCCGTGCTGCCTCGAACTTGATACCTTCCAGATGTGTGATCCCGGCTTCTACCCGCTCGCAGTCAACGCAAAAGCCCCGCCAGCCGATCAGCATGGTTTGATGAGCGAGGGCGCGCTCCCGGTCCGGCCAGAGATAGGAAAACTTTTCCCAAATATCCAGGCACGTCTGGGCATCCCGCAGGCAGTAGTCACGAAGCTCGCCGTCTTTGCCTGCGGCCAGAGCATCGGCCCAGGTTTTGCCTTTCATCCATGTGCGCAGGTCCTTGCTGTGGTCAATGCCCAGAAGCTGCTTGGCGGCCCCTGCCAAATTGCGCGGTGCGCCGAGGTAAACAGAGAGGTTTGCCGTGCAGCCACAGCCTGAGACGGATATGCCCTCAGGGATGATTCCAAGGTCATGTAGATGGGAAAAAACGAGACCGTCCCAGGCGAGGTTGTGCGCCACCACGACTTTCCCACAGAGTGCCCTCCAATCAAACTCTTCGGGTCGTCCGACGAAATTGATGCCCTCGCCTACCACTGCGACCAAATAAACATCGCAGCGCGGATCATTCAGGTAATGCCATGATCCCTGGGTGGAAATACCCGTCTCCTTCGAATAAAAGGATTCGAAATCAATCGCAATTGCCACTGGGCCTCCCTTTCAAGAGCGAGGACAGAAGAAGCCGTGATGTGGAAAGATCGATGTTTTCAAGGGCATCGCCCAGCTTTTCCAGTCGATCCAGAGCGTGCATGCAGTGCTCGTAACGCTTCCGCTCAAAGCTGCTGATGGCTTCACGGGTATTTACCAACATGGCGCGAAGGATCAAGGTGGCCTCTTTGGTGAGGGAGGAGGCTTCCTGTCGTGATTGTTGGGTGAGCAGCGACGGGCAGCGAAGGAGGAGGGAGAGTGTGAGCCAGCGTCGCAGTTGCGAGCGGGTGTCATCGGCAATCCCGGTGAGCATCTGGTGAATATCGTCGGAGGGTGGAGTGAATTGAGGCGTCATTGTGGTTGGGTTTGAGTTGCGAGCTCCGGGGTGAGGTGACGCCTTGCTCCGCCACACCCCCTGATCTCTTTTGTTATCCGTCGTTACGGGTCATTTGGTTCCGCCGCATTAGCCAAGAAGTCCGAGTGCAAACGCTGAGAACTCGCCTAAGTGGCGGGGTTCGTGCCGCATGACCGGGACATGAATGAAATTCACGCCGATTTTCTCGCGCTTTGAAGTAAGCGACCAAGGACCCGTGTGGAGACCCTCCTTGAGAGCGAACTGGCTCGCGGTGATGATGGTTTTGCCTGCGCGAGTGAAGCTCACTCCCCGAAGGGTCCAGAGTGCCAGCCCGTAGGCGGCTCCCTCGAACTCGTAAGGGAAGAGAGGATTCTCATCAAAGGGCGAGCGGATCAGCACCAGCGCGTGCAGGATCGGGGAGTAGGGCGGGCGCTCGTTATCGCGCCAGTCGATCCAGCCGCCTGCTGCCTTCACTTCCTCGAGCGTGTCGAACACGCGGGGAAGTTGGTCGCCGCCGTAGGGCAGGTTCTCCTGATACTGCTTTTTGATCCGCAGAACCGTGAGATTGACCGGCGAGGTGCCGTCACTGATCACCAGCTCCTTGTTGTAAACGTACTGGCCGGGCGTGAACTTCTCGGAGAGAGGTCCCACGGCCTGGACCAGATGCAACTTCGGGATTACGAAGTCATCGGTGAGAAATTCTCCCTCCACCGGTTTGGCTGGTATAGCCAAGGGCGCTGGGGAGTCCTCGTCGTGATCGGGAGGTAATGCTGCTGCCGCCGGAACCGATGCCGGGAGTTCCTGGGTTTGTTCCGCCTGCAATGGGGCGGGTTTCGATGCGGGTTGTTTGAACGATGTTATCATAGACTTGGTTTTTAGTTTTTGGTTTTTGCGAGGTAGAACGACTCTTTGCCAATCTCGACCAAGCCGTGATTTGCCAGGGCCTCGCATAGCGCCTGTTTCGCCTTGGCTTTGCCCCCACGGGGAGCGGCCTCGGCAAAAGTGTTTTCCAGCTTCGGAAGGCTGACTTCGGTGCAGCCGATAAACTGATCGGGGGAAAGTCGGTCCCGAACTGCCGCCCATGCGGCCAAGGGATCGGTGATCTTTCGTGTCCCGGCGCGGGTGCGCAGTTCGTGGCCGGGAATTTCCAAGCCCCCGAGTCGCATCTGGAGGGCGTGGTGCTTTACGGAATCGCACCACTTCTCCATGACGCGGGCAACGGTGAGTGCCCGGCTCATCATGGTTGGATCTACTATCTGGCCTGGATGATACTCCTCGGGGATTTGGAGATCGCCCTCGTATCCGTTGGCAATCGTGAGCGCATGGCGATGGAGGGCCTTGCACGTGGCCTGGCGTGCGCACCAGAGGCAATTTTCCGTCGGACGCAGTTCCGGCTCCTCAGCCTCGCAGCGGGCAAGGATTGTGGAAATTCGCAGACGGATTTGTGAAAGATCCTTCCGGAGATATTGGGCGGTTGAGACTTCGTCGCGACGCGGCAGCAGAACATGAGCTGTGACGACTTGGAGGTCGGGGTTCTCTTCAAACAACCCAAGCACGTAGGCCTGGACCTGTGGGTTGACCTCGGCGTCTGGAACCGCGTTTCTGCCAAATTTGAAATCGACCAAATCGGCCCGGCTCAAACGGCGGTTGAAAAGCGCATAGTCGAGCGTGCCAAAGGTGGCCCCATCGCAGATTTCCAATCGGTGCTCACGAAGAATTTCAAGCGTCTTCTCCCCCTCACCGTATACTTCACTCTCAAGCTGGCCGACATATGCCCGGCACATCTCGACAATTTGCAACTGTTCTTCATTGAGGCCGTCGAGATTTCCAGTTTCCAACGCCTTGTGGAGCAGGTGCCCTTCCTCGGCGGCTGTGCTGGAGCCCACGCGTTTCTGAAATCCTCCGCAGAGCTCTATGTAAAGGAGCCCACTTGGGCCATTGCTTGCGTGGGCGGGTTTTGTGTCGGGTGATTCAATCATAGTTAGAGTGGTTTTGTCTTCGGGTTGGAGGTCGCCATCGTTGAGTGTGTCAATGCATGCGAGCTTTGCTTCCACTGCTGCGCAGGCCCGTTCTTCCACGGTCCCGGCAGCGAAGATGATGCGCTGGATGGAATGAGCGCCTCCGGCTCGGTGGACGCGGCCCAGCGCTTGCCGGAGATCCTGCGCGGAATAGGTGGGGCTGATGAGCGCGAGGCGAGGCTTTGCTCCGGTCGGGTCGTGAAGACTCACGCCGACGCCGCCCGCCCGGATGTTGCAGACGATGATTGCTGCTTCATTTGACTGGAACCGACGGATGGCTTCCTCGCGCTCGGCGGCTGATTGCCCGCCATGGATCACGCAGTCGGTGCCACAAGATGCGGCAGCCTCCCGGAGCGTTTCGTCAAAATTCACGAAGATCGCGACGCTCATCCCTTCTTCCACAGCGTCCGCTGCCATTGACGCGAAGGTTCCGATTTTTAGGTGCTCGATGTCCTGGCGAGCGCGGAGGAGGATCGTCAGGTGGTTGGCAGCTGATGCATCGATCTCCTCTGCGATCTCGTCTTTGCGCCCCTGATCGTCATTGGCTTCGGCCTGATTCAGGTCGCGCTTGAGTTGGTCGTAAACGGCCGGAATTTCCCTTTCTTTTCCAGTGCCCACTGGTTCGGCGATAATCTGCGTGGACGGAAAATCCGGGATGTCCGCAATGCGCATCCGCGAACCGGCGCGCAGGTCCTTAAAGATCAGGGTGTGTATGCGGGCGAGGTGTTCCGGGTTCCCGTCAAATTCCATCCCGTATCTGCCTTTTGACACGCCGTGGGCATGGGCCCAGGACCAGAAATTGCGAAGGTTGTGGAGGCCGAGAGCAAATCCAATCGCCCGCATTTCCAGCGGGTTACTGGCTGCGGTGGCAGACAGAAGAAGTGTTTTGATTCTCTGGCGTTTTGCGGCAATCAGAAGCTTCGCGTTCTGGGAATCCCTCGCCTTGCAGCGCTGAACCTCGTCGAAAACGAGCAGGGCTTCGGGCGGCAAATCCCACACGAATTCTCCTCCCTCAAAGCGGCCAAGCCCGGTTTTTCCGGTCTTGATTGCTTCGTAATTCAGAATGGAGATGGCGTCAGCACCAAAGAGGGTTGCGACCCTCTCCCACGCTGGCAACACTGCCTTGGGCGCTACAACCACCAAGCGCAGCCCAAGGTGAACGCATGCTGAGACGGCCACGAACGTTTTCCCAGTGCCCGGATCGCTAGTATCGGCAGCAGTGCCGATCCGTGTCAGCGCATCGACAAGCCGAATGGCATGCTCGCGTTGGAAGTGAAGAAGAAGGGCGTTCATTGTTTGCCTCCTTCGTTATCCGTCGCGTGCCCGCAATCGGGCCCAGAGGGTCCGAGGCCATGGCTCAAGAGGAACTGACGAATCTTCTGAATGGCCCGCTGATGGGTTGATTTGGCCATCCCTGCCGCCTTCCTCGCCTCCTCGGGCCTGAGTTGGGAGTGCAGCAGGCAAAGCTTCCGGAGCTCTGGCGGCAGACCAGCCAGAATTTCCTCAAGGTCCATTCTGAGGGGAAGCCAATCGGTGTTGTTTGTATTAACCGCCCCGTTTGTGTTGAGGGTGCTCTCCAGCCCAATCAGATCACCCCAAGTGTTTTCCTCTCCATCATCCTCGGAGCAGATCTCATCAAATGAGAAAGCTTCCCGGGATTTGTCTCGCTTGCCTCGAGACGAGCGTCGAGCCAAGTCGATGACTTTGCCATGCAGCACATTAAAGAGGAACGTTGACCGCTTTGACCTCAAGGGGTCAAAACGCGGTAGTGCCTGCTCTCCAGCGAGGATAAAGGTCTGGAGAAGCTCATCGGCATCATCCGGGGTGTATCCGTAATTTCCAACCAGACCAGATGCGAGATGCATCGAGATTCGCACGAGTTCGGCGTCGTACTCGCCATAAGAATTTTTGAACATGAGGCCTTTCCGGCGGGGTGCCGGAGAGGCCGTGTGGGCGGCGCGGGTGAGGAATCAGGCCGGGGGCTCAGTTGCCAGAAATGCAAACAGGCCGTTGCGAGAAACGCTTTCGCGTTCGCCCACAACGGCCTGCTCCTGGAGCCCAGCCTGTTGACAGGTTTATTTTTTTTATTTTTCCAAGAGCATGCGGAACGGCAGCCCGTGTTTGATTTCGATCAGATTGATCTCCCCATTGGAGATCCGATCGAATTGGTGAAAAAGATCCACGACTTGAGATTTGATCGCAAAGTCGGAGTCCTTCGATTCTGGTCGTGGCCCATTCTCACCGCCAAATTTTACCTCTCGTACGAGCTTGGGAGGCGGGTCAAATACCGGCTCCCCCTCATGGAGCCTCAGACGCTCGATGCGTCCGAAGTTGATTTCTTGCATTTGACGCACGAGGGTTTTGCGGCCCGGCGGGAGTTGGTGATACTGAGTCATGGTTTTAGTGTTGGTAGTCGCTTGTTGCTTGAGGCCAACCCGGTGCGACGAAGCCGGGGATGGCGAAATCGTCACGTCCGCAGAGGGAACTCGCGGGACAGGTCGGCTGCGGCACACTCCGAAGCCTCACCCTCCTCAGCGGCGATAGCGGAAAGCTGTTGGGAGCGCAGGTCCTCCCGCCCGTTTTGCGAATCCAGCCACATGAGGACCCGTGCTGGGTCGAAGCGGACCATTTCTCCTACTCGGAGCGCTGGCAGCCCGCGTTTGCGAAGGTTGAAGATATGACGGGGGGAACACCCCAGATAAGATGCCAAGCGAGGCGAGTCCCACAGGGATTCAGGCAAAGCGATGTGAAAATCTGTTATCGGGAGGTCCCTTTGGGGGGAAACTTCCCCTTGTCGGGCAATTGCTGGTTCTCGTTTCTTCATACGAGTAATGTGCGGTGTCAAATGGACCTTGTATGTAGGGTGCGGAATGGGATGGAAATGCCCCACGGAGGGCAGCATTCTGCTCTCGTGGGCTCCACGTGGGACACGTTAATCCCATGTGGGAATGAGCAATCAGGCGAGTGCAGGCGGGAACAGACCGGAATAGGATCGAACTGAAATGAAAACCAACGAGCTCACATTCCATAGTGTCCGCAAGCTGTCCATCATCGGCGGCTTCCTGGACGGATTCGAAGTTACCTTCACAAACGGCCTCATCTGCTTGATCGGCTCCCGAGGGACAGGAAAAAGCACAGTTGTTGAGATGATGCGCTATGCCCTAGATGCTATGCCGGGCAAACCGGGCGATCCATTGCGCCGACGAGCGGAATCCTTAATTGAGAGCAATCTGGGCGATGGGCGGATCGAGCTCGTCGTGGAGACCAAGAACGGGATTACTTACACGATCACCCGCATCTTTGGAGATGAACCCGATATTCTAGACGAGCATGGCAATTCGGTCTCAATGAGGATTCGGGGTGCTCTACTATTTCAGGCCGACTTCTTTAGCCAGAACGAGATGGAGACAATTGCCGAGACTCCTCATTACCAACTGGCTCTGTTGGATAAATTTGAGCAGTCTGCGCTGGCTGATATCCAATGGAAGCTGGAGGAAGTTCTCCAGAAGCTTGATACAAACAAGGGGCTTTTGATCCCTGCCCAGACCAAAATGGACCAGCTTGAGATCCATGTTAAAGAGCTGGGACCGCTTGAGGAAAAACTGAAATCTTACGCCTCGCCCACCACCGAGGACGCCAAGAAAATCGACCTTGCCGAACAACACAAAGGACTTCGTGACCGGGAGACAAAAGCATTGGCAGCCACCTTGCAGGTTATCAGGGAACGGCATGCCGAAGCGAAAGCGTTAAAGGGTGCACTCTCAGGTGATATCGCGGAAACTATTGACGCAGACATTCTAGCCGGGCCAAACAAGTCTCTGATGCAGCGAGCGATTCAGGAACTCAGTCATACAGCATCAGACTTTGATTCCGCTATCGCCACTGCGATGAATGCACTGGCTAACTCATATAAAAAGATTCAATTGATCCAGACGGAGTTAAAAAGCACCCACGATTTACAGGAAATCGATTTCAGGAAGCTGTTGGAAACCAACAAAGCAAACCAGGCCAAGTCAGCCGAGCGAACCAAGCTCGAAAAGGCCAGAAACGATCTTCTTTTTAAAAAGCGGGAACTCGTGGACTTGGCGAAACGGATAAAAATACTAACCGACGAACGGCAAGCCCGCCTCGACGAACTTAATGAGCGCAGGGATGAACGTTCTGAAATTCGGCAAAAAATCGCAACACGTCTTAATGAAGCCCTGATGCCGGATATTAAAGTCCAGTTGCTCCAGTATGGTGACCGCACGGAATACCAGGATTACCTTGCGAAATGCCTTAAAGATCAGGGAATCAAGCAAGGTGAAGCCGCCAGGAAGATATCGTCGAGGGTGAGCCCAACGGAGTTGGGCGAGTTGGTGAAAGCAAATGATGCGAACCTTTTGATGCAGAAGACCGGAATTCCACAAACCCAAGCCAACGCAGTGCTTCGCGCTATTAACTCGGATTGCCTGTTTGATCTTGAGGCCATTGACATGAACGACTTGCCTTCCATCCAGCTCTGCGACGGGGGAAAATATAAGGAATCGCATGAGCTTTCCACCGGCCAAAAATGCACGGCCATTTTGCCAATCCTAATGTTTCATAGCGCTAATCCTCTCCTGGTCGATCAGCCTGAGGACAATCTCGACAATAGCTTCGTTTATGGAACCATTGTCTCGACTGTCAGGGCTGCCAAAGAGACCCGCCAAATGATTTTCATTACTCATAACCCAAACATCCCCGTGTTAGGTGGTGCAAACCAGATTTTGGTTATGAAGTCAAACGGAACAAATGCAACTATAGAGAGGGTAGGGACCGTCGACGAATGCAGAAACCAGATCATCTCGCTGCTGGAAGGCGGCGAGGAGGCTTTCAAGGAGCGTGCAAAACATTACGATTATTAACAACATGCCAACCAATGGATAAAAACGATTGGAAATCCGCCTTCGACATAATCCGCCAGGATCTCAACCAGCTTGTCTGGCGGGATCGACGCTGGGCTATCGAGCAGGCGACGGCAGTTTTACGCTCGGGCGATGATTCAGCGGAGGCCGCTGAGCTATTGCGCGTTTGCGCTGAGGATCCTAAATGGCAGATACGGCAGGCAGTGGCAGAGACTCTGCCCTTTGTGCCAGAATCGCTATTTCTGGATCTCGCTCGAATTCTCGCGACAGACAGCAATCATTTCGTCCAGGAGGCTGTCGAACAAGCTGGGCTGCGGAGGTCCTCCGTCCAGACCGCGCAGAAGGCTCTCCACCGAGGACTCCGCGCACAACTCGCAGAAATCGAGAAGAAATTTGGGCTAGATGCCGCAAGGGCCAGCATGCTGTTCGCAGAGCGCTACGATGCAGAGAACCTCAAGTCGGTGGCGCACAATCTCAAAACCATTCTGACCTCGCTCCAGTCCGCAGCGAGAGAACTGGCCCGGAAACCTGGTGCCGGAATCCACGGCAAGCAGATCGTTTCCGATGTCGAGCACCTGTCACGGTTTGCCAAGGACATCAGCCGGTTTTCGGATGTGGTGAAGATTAATCCCACGATGGAGTCGGCCTTGGAATTCATCAACGAAGCTCACCGGATAGCCCGTGAAGCCGTCGCTGGGCAGGAAGGAAAGAACACGGAAGTGGTCGCCTTTTCAGTTCAGTGTTCAGGCGACGACCTTGTCCCTGTATCAAGGACACACATCGTCATCCTTTTTGCAAACCTGATTCAAAACGCAATTGAAGCCCATGCGATCAACGAAACTGAATATCGGCAGGGCTCGGTTTCCGTGTTGATTCACCGCCTCGAGGATGTTTTGGAGATCAAGTTGAAGGACACAGGCAGTGGCCTTCCAAAAGATTGCTGCGATCTTCTTGATTTCGTTCCAGGGCGCACCTCAAAGACATGGGGCACCGGGTGCGGTATCCCGATTGCCAGAAAGTATGTCGAAGACCACGGGGGCACTCTTGCGCTGGAGAGCAAGGAAGGGGAGGGCACCGTCATCACTATTGAACTTCCGCTCGATCGGTAATCGCTATGAAAACATCACACGCTCTTGTTATCGACGATCATGAAAATATCCTGGCAGACATCCGCGCTCGGTTGGACTCGAAAGGGCATACTTACGTGACCGCAAAATCCCAGGATGAGGCAGAACAAATCATTGACAGTCCCGACACCAGTTTCGACTACATTTTGCTCGATGTCGAAATACCGTGCCGTTTCCAATCACCCCCGCGACTCCAGTTCGGAAAAAACCTTCTGGTGAAGATACGGCAGAAACCCGGGTTCGAGAGGACCCCAGTCATTGTTATCACCGCCTATGGCAATGATAGCCCACATTTGGCTGTGGAGATGCTGAAAATCGGGGCCAACGATTTCATCAACAAGCCCTTCGACGAAGAAAAGGTTTCGCTCGAGCAGAAGATTGACGATGTGCTCCGCGCTTCGAAGCATGAAATGCATGAAAAAAGCTCATTGCGCGAGCCGTTTTCGAGAGGGAAGCTAACCTTTTTCCCCAACCGTGTTGAGCTCCTTGTCGGAAAAAAGGAGATTCAGGTGTGCGGCGATCGTTCTGACGCCACCATTCGTTCGATCCTCGATCTGCTGCGAAGCAAACACGTGACCAAAGACAAAAAGATCTACACCGGCAAGTTTATCGGCCAAGAGTTGCACCTCCCTCGTGGAGACGCCCATGTCCGCGAGGCGGTGCGTGATTTTCGGGAGCTCTGTTCGAAACGACTTTTCGAGGTGGGCATTGAGTGCTCACAGAACGACATCATTAAGAACGCAGTCCGAGGTTACGAGTTCGGCGATAAGATTGATGTTTGCTTAGGTTCCGACGACCCAGAGGAAATGAGGGTTGAGTTATCAGATCGCCAGAAAGCAATTGTGAAAGTCCTCATTCAGCGCGGTCAACTGACGAGGAAAAAGATCGCTGACAAAGTCTCATTTTCAGTCGAGGCGATAAAAGAAGACCTCTCTCGCCTCGTAGAACAGAAAATTCTGTCTCGGGAAGGAGACGGCATCGCCGCCATATATTCTATGAATGGCGGCGATCATTAAGCGACCGGGGCGGATTAAATTGCACCGTATACCAGCAAGTAGTAATGCCGCTTTTTTTGGCGGGGTCAATTTCTGCCAGCACGAGGAGCGTTTGGAACTGATTCGCTTCGGATAACGGATAATTCGGAGTGGAAACCCCGCTCCAATGAATCCGATCAACGATGAAATTGTCCTCGACTCCGCCAACGAGTGCCGCGCAGAAATTATCACCCTTCTGGCCAGGGGATTCCTGCGCCTGAGATCAAGGCAATCCTGCTCCGGGGCTGAAGATTTATCTGCAGATACAGGCGATCAAAACCTTGAGGTTTCTGGGCCGCAGAGCGTGTGTGGTTTACAGAAAGAGAGAACCGCATGAACACCCAAGACCACGCCAGAATCGCCCGCGAGGTAGAGAGCCTCTCAGATTTGACCGTTAACCAACTCCAGCTGAAGTGGGTCGAGGTTTGGGGCGAGCCATGCCGCAGCCGCAACAAGGATTTCCTGCGGAAGCGGGTCGCGTGGAAAATTCAGGCGAATCACTACGGTGGATTGAGTCAACGGGCACTGGACCGGGCTCGCGAGCTGGCAGATGAGACGCTCTTGAAAATCCGAGGTGCTGCGACACCGGGGCCACTTGGGGTGGGAACCACCACGCCGCGACATTCGTTCCGCCCAACGGACGATTCTCGCCTGCCAATTCCCGGAGCTATTCTGACCCGAGATTACAGAGGATGCAAAATCGTGGTTTCTGTTCTGGATGACGGGTTTGAGTGGGATGGAAAAAAATTCAAGTCCCTGAGCGCAGTTGCGAAAAGCATCACGGGAGCCCACTGGAACGGGTTCTTGTTTTTCGGGATCGACCGGAAATCAAAGGGGGTGGCAGCATGACGGCGGCACAGGCAAAGAAGGCTGCTGACCAGCGCCCGAAAATGGTCCGGTGCGCGATTTACACGAGAAAATCGACCGAGGAAGGGCTCGATATGGATTTCAATTCTCTCGATGCCCAGAGAGAGGCTGGTGAGGCTTTCGTCCAAAGCCAGCGCCATGAAGGGTGGGTGGTTTTACCAGAAAAATACGATGACGGAGGCTTTACGGGCGGCAACATGGAACGCCCTGCCCTCAAACGCCTTTTGGCCGATGTGGATGACGGCAAAGTTGATGCCGTGGTCGTATACAAGGTGGACCGGCTGTCACGCAGCCTGCTCGATTTTTCCCGAATCATTGAGGTATTGGATCGCCGGGCCTGCTCTTTTGTGTCGGTCACCCAGCAATTTTCCACCGCGAACTCGATGGGCAGATTGACCCTGAACGTGCTCCTGAGTTTTGCGCAATTCGAACGCGAACTCGTGAGCGAACGGACCCGGGACAAGATGAGTGCCGCCCGGCGGAAGGGCAAATGGGTGGGGGGCAGCTTGATTTTGGGATACAACCTGGACCAAGAGGCTCGGCGATTGGTTGTCAATTCCGAGGAAGCAGAGAGGGTTCGCGCCATCTTTGCTCTCTACATCGAGAAAAAATCTGTTCTCGCCGCGGCGGCTGAACTCAATCGGCGAGGCTTGCCCCGCAAATCTTGGCTTGGCAAAAGTGGAAAAATGGCCGGTGGAGGACCATGGACCAAACCAAACTTGCTCGGTTTTCTCCAGAACGTGGCATATATCGGCCGCGTCAATTACAAGGGGGAAATCCATGCAGGGGAGCACGAAGCG
>JBGSPC010000114.1:0-1767 GCA_041738805.1 Terrimicrobiaceae bacterium
AGCGCGACGCCACCCATCGCCTCAACCTTCGCGTCGAATTCTTCGGTGCGTGGAAATTCCCTCAACATAGGAACCCGAACGGGCTTAATCTTGCCCGAAGGTTTCGAGGTAGCGATGCGCGTGCGTTTTAAGGTCGTTGATCGCATAATGAAGCGCTTCGTCCAAATCGTCCGTTGGGATGATAATTTTTGCAAGGGTATTCTCGTTTTGATCAAGAATGTCCTGATGAGGATACCCATGCGCTGTGTCGTAGCGGGTCAGACAGCGCAATCGTCCCCCCGTTTCAGCCAGCAACACAACACGAAATCTTCTCACACGGCCGTTCACAGTCTGGCGGGAAACCAGAATAAACATTCCATCGGCAAGAGGGATTTGCCATTCCTTGTCTGGCATACGGTCAGACTACGAGGGAACCTTCTAGTTTGGCTATTCCGGATTCTGACGGGCAGAATACGAGCTATCGATCATGGTTTGATTTTACGGAGAGGCCCCTCTGCTGCCCATGGCGATGAGCCTGAGCGAGCGCTTGCGTAGCTGCCAGAATACGGCTGTGCTGATCAACAGGGCCGGAATCAAATGCCATCGGCGATGTTTCGCCGGGCTTCTTTGAGGAGGCGTGCTTCCCTCTCCCGGGCGATGATCCTGGCCAGGGCCATGAGATCCGACTCGGTGATGTCGACAAAGGAATCCACCTGCCGCAGGGCTTTGACGATGTCTTCGTGGACATTTTCCATCCCTTTGGGATGCGGTCTGGGACGGCTCCCGCTGTGTGCCAGCACTGCCGGGTAACGCCGCCATGCAAAAGGCCAGTTGAAGATCACGGCGACAGCCAGAACGATCAGCGCGTTGACCATCACCGGCCACACAACAAATTGGAAGCCGAGGGAGTGCACCGCATCGCCTCCAACGACAGCGGTCAGGGCGGTGGCCCCTCCGGGAGGGTGAATGCATTTAAGTTGATGCATCACGGCGATGGCGATTCCCACCGCGACGCCCGCGGAAAGCCAGCCCGCGCCAAGGTATCGGGCACACAACACCCCGATTACGGCCGAAAAGCCATGGCCGGCCAGTACTGGCCACGGCTGGGAGAGCTGGCCGTGCGGGACCGCAAAAAGCAGCACCGCGCTGGCACCCATGGAAGCGATCACACAAACCGCACCGCTCCGATCCAGGGCCTGGGTCGTCACCCAAACCAGCAGGCCGATCGAAACCATTCCACCAAGGGAGGAGAGGAATTTCTCTTTGTAAGAAACCTCGTTGAGCTCAACGCCAATGAAGGTAAAAAATGCCCTCACCGTGGGAAATCAGATTGTCTGGGAGAGAAATCCTCCGTCCACACGCAGGTCGGTTCCTGTGACAAAGCCGCTGGCGGCATCACTTGCAAGAAAAACTGCGGCTCCGGCGAGTTCTTCCGGCACGCCGAAGCGGGCCATGGGGGTGTGTCCGAGAATTTGTTGGGCTCTGGGAGTTGGAGTTCCATCGGCTTCAAAGAGGAGCGCCCGGTTTTGATCCGCAGGAAAAAATCCGGGAGTGATCGTATTCACCCTGACCCCTTGCTGCGCCCATTCGCGTGCCAGAAAAAGAGTGAGGCTCAATGTTGCTGCCTTGGCTGCAGAATAGGCCACCACCCTCGAGAGGGGGATGTGCGCGGAAACGCTCGCTATGTTGATTATACTTCCGCCACCCCGAGCACAGAATCCGGTGCCGAAGATCTGGCAGGGAACGAGGACTCCTCCAATGAGGTTCAGTTCAAAGCTCGCCGCCCAA
>JBGSPC010000144.1:0-3174 GCA_041738805.1 Terrimicrobiaceae bacterium
ACCAACGATGCCATTCGCACATTGGCTGGCGTCTCCGAGCTTTTTGGAGAGCCGGGGTTTTCCGCGATGGATCAGATCGGGGCCAGACCGACGGCCGAGGTCAACGGGATGGGAGGAGGATATCAAGGGGAGGGGACAAAGACTGTCCTGCCGCGGGAGGCGTTTGTGAAGCTGACCTTCAGGCTGGTCCCGCATCAAAAACCTGACGGGATCCTCGCTTTGGTTGAGGACCATTTGAAGCATCATTGCCCGAAGGGTGTGCGCATCGCTATCGAGCGCGGACACAGCGGTGAGCCCTATCACATGGACCCCCACTCGCCGTACGGGAATGCCGCAAGGCGAGCCCTTGGTCGCACATTCGGCCGCGAGCCGGCCCTCTTGCGTGAAGGTGGTTCTATTCCGATTTTAGGGGCCTTCAAGCGCATCCTCGGAGCAGATTCCCTGCTCATGGCATTGGCTTCACCCGATTGCCGCGCCCACTCACCCAACGAAAATTTTCCCCTCGAGAATTTTGAAGCGGGAATCCGGCTCAATCAGGCGGCTTTGGAGGAAATTGGAAAACTTCCGGCCTCATGAAAAAGCATCAGCTCATTTCGGCATTCTTTGTTTTGGGTCTCTGGAGCTCTCCCGCCCAGGATTTACAAAAGCTTTTCAATGCAGCCAGCGGTCCGGAAATTGTGGTCGAAAAGGAGACGAATGCCGAGGAACAACTCCCCTGGGCGAAGGATCAGCTGGCCCTCGCTCAAAAGGTTGAGAAAGAATTTGATCAGGAGAAATTCACCGGGCAGCTCACAGCCGCCGGCCTTCCTGCTTCCCGTGCGCAGGACTTAAAATCCGACTTGGAAAGCTCGGTCAGATCCTACGGAGCAGGGATCGACGCGCTCTCGGCTGTGCTTGAAAATCGGCAGGCTCTGGAAACGGCCAGAAAAGCCCCGTTGCCCGCCACGCCAATGGATGACAAAGGGGTCGATGAGATCAGTGACCAGCACGCTGCCTTAAACAGGGATATTGCAGCCTTGGAGACTCAGATCGGATTGGACAATTCCTACCTGGACCGGCAAAAAGTTTTGTATGAGGAAGCCTCGCGGGAGCTCCGGCGCTTAAATGAGGAATTTGCTGATGCCCCGGCCATTTCGAAGCCCCGGTCCGCTCTTTTGGTGCGGCTGGCGGAAGCGCGGGTGCTTGCGGCCTCATCGTCTGTCTTTGCCGTATCCTGGAGGCTTTATGCGGATCAACTGGAACTCGAGCGACTGGAAATCACCACACAAAAACTCAAAGCGGCAAATGCGGCCAGCGGACTAGACACCGTCTTCACCAAGTCCCGTGCCCAAGCCGGCGTAGCATCTGCCAACAAGACCCTACAATCGCTTCAGGCTGAACTCATCCGGGCGCGGGAAACTTTGGCAAAAGCCAATGATGAGCTTAAGGCGATGCGTGATCAGTCCTCGCCCGATGAAGAGTCCATTGAGCTCCTCATGAACGCGGTATCCGTTCTGGAAAAAACGCTAAGAGGATATGAGCTCTGGCTTGCAGGGGCTCAGCTGAAAGAGCAATCCTGGCTCGCGGCTGCTGCCGTGGCAGATGACCCCAGGAATTCCGATGCCCTTGTCGAAGCCAGAGACGTGGCTGCAAATACGATTGCCAGCCTCACACCTTGGGAGGACTTTCTTCGCAAAAATATCAGCGACGCCAGTCGCAACTCCGAGGCACTCGAAAATTCCCAACCGCCGGGAGGCATGGCTGCAAAAAAATTGTTTGCCCGTGTGGTCGCCCAAAACAAGGCCCGCCTTGAACAATTGCGGGAGCTCGAAGTGTTTTTGGATGAACTCCTCGCTTTCGAAGAGCGGATGCTTGACGAATCCCGCGAGCGCCTTGTCAGCCAAAGCCTTCAGGCCAGGGCAACCCATGCGGCCGACAAGTTTCAGGAATCGGCCGCCCGGATTTGGAACACAGAAGTATTCACCACGGATCAGACCTTTTTTGCCGCGGATGGCACACCGGGCGTTCGGAAGCGTGGTGTGACCCTCGGGCGCCTGGCAGTTGCCCTGCTTGTTGGAGCGCTGGGGCTGCTTGCTGCCAAACGTTTTTCACGCGTTGTCACGGAGAATCTCCGCAGACGGTTTTCCGTCGAGCATGCCCGGGTCCAATTTCTGGAACGCTCCATATTTTTTACCGTCTCAGTCCTTATCATCCTCACGGCCCTCAACTGGCTTCATATCCCGCTCACCGCCTTTGCGTTCATGGGGGGAGCTCTGGCCATTGGCATTGGATTCGGGGTCCAGACCCTCATGAACAATTTTATCAGTGGTATGATTCTGACGGCTGAACGCCGCGTGAAGGTGGGGGACGTGATCGAAGTGGATGGACACAGCGGCACCGTGCTAAGCCTGGGCACGCGATGCTCCACCATTCAGAAATTTGACGGGGTCGAAGTTCTTGTTCCCAATAGCTACCTGCTCGAAAAGAATGTTGCGAACTGGACCTTGTCCGATCCCCATCACCGCTACGATTTTCGGGTGGGAGTGGATTATGGTGCCGATACCGATCAGGTTCTGACCCTTTTGATCGATGCTGTCGAAGATCAACCCGGTATTGCCATCACCCCGCCTCCCAAGGTGTTTTTTGAAGAATTCGGCGACAACTCGCTGAACTTCCGCGTTTATTTCTGGATCGATATCCGCAAAGAAAATGCCCTCCACATCGGGAGTGAGATCCGGCTGCGAATCAATCGCCGCTGTCGCGAGATGGGGATTGGAATCGCCTACCCGCAAAGGGATATCCATTTCCACTCTGAAAAACCTATTCAGGTCGAATTGACAAAAAACGGCGCACCACCAGCGCCGGAAACACCGGGAGATTGAACTTGCTATGTGGCATTAAAAATGTGCTTATCTGGCCATGCTCCCCAGCACATGGATCTCATCGGTCCGGGATCGCCTCGCGAATTCCTGGTTTCTGGCAATCTCCATTCTCTTGCATCTGGTCCTGGTTGTGGCCCTTGGAACAACGGTCCTGTTTGAGTTTGAAAAAGAACCCTCCGACCTGGTTGCTTTTGAAAAATTTGTTCAACCGAAGGACGTGGCCAAGCGTCCGAAACCGGACTCCACCCTCTCTCACACACCTGCGGATGTGGTTCGTGATTTTCCGGCCCCGTCTTCTTCCGGCGAACCATCG
>JBGSPC010000145.1:0-3089 GCA_041738805.1 Terrimicrobiaceae bacterium
ACCTCTCCGCACGCTGGCTGACAACGCCGGCAAGGAAGGCGCTCTCATCGTCCAAGAAGTCAAAAAACGCAAAGGCAGCGATGGTTACAATGTGGCCACCGACACCTACGAAGACCTCATCAAAGCCGGTGTCGTTGACCCCGCCAAGGTGACCCGTAGCGCCCTGCAAAACGCCGCTTCCATCAGCGGACTCCTCCTCACCACAGAGGCCCTCATCACAGAGGTCCCGGAGAAGGAAAAAGCCTCCGCAATGCCTCCTGGCGGCGGAATGGGTGGAATGGGCGGAATGGACTACTAAAAAACGTCCCACCGAGTCCAAAACTCAAACAGACAGCCCCGGCCGAAACGCCGGGGCTGTTCTGCGTTCTGGGGGTGTTGTGTCGTGCCGTGTGCAGGGATCTCTGCATATCATTTCCTCCTTCCTTCCTTCTTGTGAATGGCGTGTGATTTGATACGATCCGCTCGTCGCCCAACTCCTATGAAACTGACCACCTTCGCCTGTCACCTCCTCGCAATTCTCACGACAGCGACCCTTGTCTGTCGCGCCGAGGAACCCGAACCTGCCGCCATGAAGGCCGCTGAGTCCTGGCTTGCACTGGTGGACGCCGAAAAATACAGCGAAAGCTGGGAGGAGGCGGCCCCGTTTTTTAAAGAAAAAGTTTCCAAGGAGCAATGGAGCAAAATGATTTCGAGCGTGCGTGGCCCGATCGGAACGGTGGAATCCCGTGTGCTCCTTGGGGCGCAATTTATGACATCCCTTCCCGGTGCACCCGACGGAAAGTATGTGGTGATCCAATTCAAAACCAATTTTGCCAAGAAACCGGATTCCATCGAAACTGTCACTCCCATGATGGATGAAACCGGCGACTGGCGGGTCTCCGGTTATTTTATCAAGTGACCACCCCCCTCTGGCTTGGAAAGCCAGGCGCAGCAATCCCTCACAAATTTCTCGGGAGGCTTTCTGAGAGAGAAACTTGCTTCAAGTTCTTCGACTTGGCGGGCTATTCGGATTGTCTGCCAGTCTTTCGCCAAATAACCAATTTCCGAGTTGTCAATTCGGCCAAGAGCGTGGATGTTACTTGCCGTCAGTCCGCTCTCCCGGTCTGATTTCCATCGTTCTGCCATCCGTCTATCACAAAACGTCCACGCATGCCCAAATCCGCAGTAGAAAAACAACCGGTCGATTACTCCAAAGCACCGATCAACGCAAAACTCACTTCTGAGGACAAGCTGGGCTTGTTGCGTCAGATGTTGAGGATCCGTCGCTTCGAACAAACGGCTCTGAAATTCTACAATGTGGGCAAGATGGGAGGATTTCTCCACGTGTACATCGGGCAGGAAGCCATTGCCACAGGAACGACGTCTTTGATGGGGGACGATGACCATGTGATTACCGCGTACCGCGATCACGGTCATGCTTTGGCAGTTGGCATGGGGATGAACGAATGCATGGCTGAGCTTTATGGAAAGGCCACCGGCTGCTCGAAGGGTAAAGGCGGCTCAATGCACTTTTTCGCGCCCGACAAAAATTATTGGGGTGGTCACGGCATTGTCGGGGGTCAGACCCCTCTGGGGCTTGGACTCGCCTATGGCATCAAATACAAGGGCCTGAAAGGGGCTGCCCTTTGTTTTTTGGGAGACGGAGCCGTCAACCAGGGCTGTTTCTACGAAAGCCTCAACATGGCGGCGCTTTTTGAACTTCCGGTTATCTACATCATCGAAAACAACAAGTATTCCATGGGCACAAGCCTGGAACGCTCTTCCGTGATCGACAAGTGTTTGGCGCAGCGTGCCGAAGCTTTCCAAATCGAGTGGGCTCAAGCCAACGGCGAAAGTCTTTACGAAGTCCGGGCGGTGACCCAAAAGGCTATCGAACGCGCTCACAAGGAGTCAAAACCGATGGTCATCGAATTTGACACCTATCGTTATTACGGTCATTCCGTTGCGGACGCCAAACACAAGGGCGGCTACCGAGAAGAAGAGGAGATCGAACGCTACAAAAAAGAACATGACCCCCTTCGCTTGTTCAAAGCCCTTTTGATCTCGGAAAAAGTTCTCAGCGAGGAACAATATGAGGCCATCGATGCCGAGGCCAAGACCGAGGCCAGCGAGTCGGCCAGGTTCGCTGATGAAAGCCCGGTTCCAAGCGTCGAAAGCATTTTTGATGACGTATATTTCGAAGTTGACCGTCAGACCGAAGCCGGTCGCACCGGACGTTTCTTTTTTAATGACTGACCTCCAACCGGCAACAACCTTTTAATTTTTGACCCATGGCCCTGATTGAATACCGAGATGCTCTGAACCAAGCTTTTGCCGAGGAGATCGAACGTGACCCGAACGTTGTTCTGATGGGTGAAGAAGTCGCTCAATATGACGGTGCCTACAAGGTCACCAAGGGGCTTTGGAAAAAATATGGTGACAAACGCGTCGTCGATACCCCGATCAGCGAAGCGGCCTTTATTGGTATGGGGGTTGGGGCTTCCATGCTAGGCCTGCGTCCCGTGATTGAACTTATGTTCTGGAGCTTCGCGACGGTGGCCTATGACCAGATCGTGAACAATGCGGGTCAGGTGCGTTATATGAGTGGCGGTTTGATCAATGTGCCGATTGTTATCCGCGGCCCTGCCAATGGAGGCACCAATGTCGGAGCAACCCATTCTCATACCCCCGAAAACTGGTTGGCCTCCATTCCCGGCCTCAAAGTGGTCAGTCCGATGAATGGTTACGACGCCAAGGGGCTCATGAAAACTGCGATCCGGGACAATGATCCTGTGATGTTCATGGAGAACACCCTTCTCTACGGCGAAAAATGCGAAGTTCCCGAAGAGGAATATCTTATTCCCCTGGGAGTTGCCGACCTCAAACGCGAAGGATCCGATGTCTCTCTGATTGGCCACGGGCGTTCCGTAAATACGGCTCTAAAGGCCGCCGAAATCCTGGCTTCGGAGCATGGGATCGAAGCCGATGTGTTGGACCTCCGTTCCATTCGTCCACTCGACCAGGAAGCCATCCTCAAAACCGTTGCCAAAACCCACCGTGTGGTGCTTGTCGATGAAAGCAAACCCTTCTGTGGGGTCTCGGCACAGATC
>JBGSPC010000148.1:0-6424 GCA_041738805.1 Terrimicrobiaceae bacterium
CTTTCTACCTTCTGCCTTCTCCCACCGATGAGCAAAGCGATATCGGTCACAGGCCTCGGCAAGCGCTATCTTATCGGGCATCAGGGCAAGCGGGAACGCTACACGGCTCTGAGGGATGTTATGGCAAGGTATTTCAGGACAATGGCCCGCTCGGCACGTGACATGGCAACCGGACGCCAGATTGTACAGGGCGACGAGGTGGAAGAGTTCTGGGCTCTGAAGGATGTCGATTTTCAGATCGAGCAGGGCGACGCCGTTGGCATCATCGGGCGAAACGGGGCTGGCAAAAGCACCCTGCTCAAAGTTTTGAGCCGGATCACCGAGCCGACGACTGGCCGGATCGAAATCACCGGCCGCGTTGCAAGCCTGCTGGAAGTCGGCACCGGCTTTCACCCCGAGCTCACGGGTAGGGAGAACGTCTTTCTGAACGGCGCCATTCTCGGTATGACCCAGGCAGAGATCCGCAGGAAGTTCGATGAGATTGTTGCCTTCGCCGATGTAGAAAATTTTTTGGATACCCCCGTGAAGCGCTACTCCAGCGGAATGTATGTGAGGCTCGCCTTTGCCGTCGCAGCCCATCTCGAACCCGAAATCCTTGTCGTTGATGAAGTACTTGCTGTTGGAGATGCTGCGTTCCAGAAAAAGTGCCTGGGCAAGATGAAGGATGTCAGCACCGGCGGACGAACTGTCCTCTTTGTCAGCCACAACATGGACGCCATCTCCAGGCTTTGTTCGAAGTGCATCTATCTTGAAAAAGGAACGGTGCGAATGACAGGCGACACCAAAAAAGTGATCAAAACCTACTCGGAAAACTCAACCAAATCAGGAGCCCAAATCGACCTCACAAGATTCCCGCGCCGTTTCGAGGGCACTGGTCACGCCCGGCTGTTGGCACTCGCCCGCCTGGTAGACAATGCCGCCGCCTCCTGGTGCTTCGAATACGCGACACCTTTCGAATTCGCCATCGACTTCTCAGTAAGCAAAACCCTTATTGAGCCCGAAATCGGGTTTGCGCTTTTCAATCTGGGCGGCACGGAACTGGTGGGCGTAACAACCCGGCAGGAGACCCCCATGGAAACCCTCCCGCCAGGAGAATACAGAATGTTGGTTAAAATTCCCGATCTTCATTTGAACCCGGGGAATTACAACCTCGGCATTGGCATCTCGACTTCCGGGAGGAGCGCCGACCATGTCAATGATGCGGCACAGATCGAAGTGCTGCCTTCACCGGAATCGATCCGGAGGGAACTGCACAAAGTTTGGTCTCCATTGACCCCAAAGACCGATTTTAGCTTACAAAGCATCCCATCCAAATAGGATGGGTTATGCTTGTGCCTGACTTAAAAAATGCAAACCATCAAGGCATTCAACAGGGTTTTGGAATACATCGGACTTCGCGTAGTCCGATGTAGAAGGCGCATTTTACTTTTTAGGAGTGTCTGTCAAACCAAAGTTTCCGGATTCACGATAGATGTCCCATCCAGAAGCGTGATCGCAAACCACTACATCGAGAACACCGACTATTCTGCTCACCTCGGTGTTTTGCTCAAGTTTGTTGCCAGCAAATACCCTGAGGGCTCGGCCTTGGACGTTGGTGCAAATGTCGGAGACACTGCGTGCATTCTGAAAGCCGCAGTTCCCGACTACCCTCTGCTTTGCGTGGAAGGCGATCCTCTCACCTTCCCATTTCTAGAAAAAAACATCCGCCAGTTTGCAAAGACCGAGGCTGCGCAATTCTTCCTGGGAGAGCGCTCCGAAACCCTGTTCGCTTCGATTTCCAAACAAGGATGGAACGGGACGATCCACCCCTCAGAATCCGAATTCAGTCAAAAAATCGATATTATCTCACTTGACGACCTACTGGAAAGCCGCCAAGACACAAACAATTTTCATTTGCTGAAGATCGATGCCGAAGGCTTTGATTGCCGGATACTCCGAGGCTCCAGGCGAACAATACAGCGGGTCCACCCGGTCATCTGCTTCGAATACAACAGGGACAATTTGACCGCTCTGGGAGAAGAAGGCATCGATACTTTGGAAATGCTTGAGGAACTCGGCTATACAAACCTTGTTCTCCACGATTCAGATGGGCGGTTCTTCAGTGCTGGCAACCTCAAGGACAAACCATTTGTCCGCGATATCCACGATTACTCTGACGGAAAAAATGGGGCAATTTACTATTTCGATTTTACTGTCTTTCACCAGACGGACAGTGATATTGCAGATGAATTCCTTGCTGCTGAACGGCAGCGGAGATCGCCGGGATTCCAGAAAGATCGTCCAGAATGACTGCCCTAGTTGCTCAGATATTTGACCATTCACATATTGCCAGCAGACATATGCAGCCAACACACATACCTATATGATTAAACAGGGCATCCAGAAAATCTTATCGTCGTTCGGTTATGTGATTTGCCGAAAAGGACGCGAACCATACGCTGAGAAACTCTACAAGCCGCTCTACTGCCCATGGGAATCCGCCGCCTTTGACCGTTACTTCAATTTCGCCTCAGGTCTCAGCCTCGTATCCAGAGATCGATGCTTCGTTCTTGAACGCCTCCTCAGACATGCATCAGCAATTCCCGGTGATCTTGCAGAATGTGGAGTATATAGGGGTGGGACGGCTCGCATGTTTGCGGAGATACTGGCCGAAGTCACACCAGACAAATCACTGTATCTTTTCGACACGTTCGAGGGAATGCCTCAAACAGATCCTAAGAAGGATTTCCACAAAAAAGGTGACTTTTCTGATACTTCCTACGAAACCATTAAGGCATTGTTCACAGATAAGCCCAACGTCAAATTGGTCAAGGGCTGGATTCCCGATTCCTTCAACGGACATGAAAGTCTCAAGTTTTCATTCTGCCATATCGATGTCGATATCTATCGTTCCATCCACGATTCGTTGAATTTTCTTTGGCCGCGCCTTGCACCAGGCGGTGTCGTTGTATTCGATGACTATGGATTTCCTTCCTGCCCGGGAGCGAGAGAGAGTGTCGATGAGTTTTTTTCCGGCAAGGATGAATATCCTCTTGCACTAGCCACAGGCCAAGCCGTCGTAATCAAACACCCGACCAGGACAATTGACCTCTCGTCGACGCCCACCCATGAATGAGACTACTAAATCCAGGCGGTTTTGGGGCACCACCGAGGAAGCCGCAACTCAGGGCCACGGGATTGACATCGGCTGTGGGCCGGATCCGGTGTGTTCGGATGCAATCCGCTTTGACCGGGAAAATGGCGACGCAAACAGGATTACCGAGTTTGTTCGACAGGAATTCGACTATGTCTATTCCTCCCACTGCCTTGAGCACATGGACGATCCAAGGCAGGCAATCCTTGAGTGGTGGAAGCTTGTTAAACCGGGAGGCCATCTCTTCGTGGTCGTTCCGGATGAAGATCTCTACGAACAAGGCGTGTTTCCGAGCCGGTTCGGTCCGGAACACAAGGCGACTTTTACCATCTCGAAAGCCGAATCGTGGTCGTCCCACAGCATTAATGTGTTCGATCTTGCCCGTAGTTTACCGGGAGGGGAGATTGTGAGTTTGGAGTTGCAGGACCGCACCTTCGACCGCAGCCTGATGAGTCACGGAAGATTAAGGCCTGGCTGGCTGGTCCGGCTGGCTGCGAAGTTCCGCAAGGTCTTGTATCTATTTATCAGCCCCGAAGAGAGAAAAGGGCTAGCACGCTGGTTCTCCGGATTCTACCCGGTGGACCAGACGAACTCCGCCAATCCCGCGCAGGCACAGATCCAGTTGATTGTCAGGAAAATGCCAACGACTCATGGCAATTAGCGCCCCTTCGAGTTGCAACTCGGGTTTCAAAGATCCTCATTCAGGCAGCGCTGTCCATTTGTGGTCCTGCCTAAGGTGACTTTCCCGGGGCACAAATGCCAAATCAAGTTGTCCCAAGGCTCCGTCGAGAGGTCGCCTCGCAAATCCTGGAACATCATACAGAACAAAATCATGGCGCCGCATGAATTCGAATACGTCCGCGATGAGCGGCTGCCCTGCTTCAAATTCATACAGGGAGGTTTCCATCACGATAAGCTGCACACTCGGCAAAATCGATTCGGCTCCGCGAAGCACCTCAAGCTCGAACCCCTGAACGTCGAGTTTGAGGAGGTCGGGATGAAAATCGGGGAGATGCCCTGCGAGGTATTTATCAAGTCGGAACACCGGAGTCTTTCTCTGCTTCCCCGCTGCAAGGAGGCTGGAGTCGCTTAAAGGGAGAAATGAAGAACCGGCAAAGTCGTCCCAGATTGTTTGAACGAGTTCGCCATCGGCTTCAGCAAGGCCGGCTTGCAGGACATACACTGCGGGGCACTTCCCTTGAAGCCCGGCCAGGTAAGATTGCATTTCCGCTTGCGGCTCGACCAGCAAATATCTGGCTTCGGGGAACACCCCAAACGCTGTGGCCGTCCAATCGCCCTTGTGCGCCCCGACATCAACCACTCCCTGCGGCATGAATCCCCGGCTCCGGAGATCCTCGAGGAAGAGTTTCAGGTCGGCAATTGGCCTGGTGGCATTTCCGGGACTTCCGCCGGTCAACGTTCTGTTGCTTCGAAGAGAGTATCCAAAGCAAGATAGAGTCTTCTGGACAAGTTCTTTGAAAATTCTCATGAGCGGTGGCGTTTGCTTTGGCGGATCATGACAATGCTCATTTCAGTCGTCATCTGCACGCGAAATCCGAGAGTCGACCATTTCTCAAGGGTTTTGGGTGCCCTCAGAGCCCAGACCCTCGATGCCTCGCACTGGGAACTCCTGCTCGTGGATAATGGGTCCCATCCGCCAGCGCGGGAGTCGTGTGACCTTTCATGGCACCCACATTACCGTCATCTCGATGCGACCAAAACCGGGAAGACCTTCGCGTTGTTGGAGGCAGCACACGCTTTCCGGGGAGAGCTTTTCGTCATTGTGGATGACGACAATGTTCTCAGAGACGACTATCTCGAATCGTCCTTGCGGCTGGCACAGGAAACTCCGTTCCTGGGTGCATGGGCCGGGAGCTGCATTCCCGAATACGAAGTTGAACCTGAAGCGGAACTTCGTCCATGGTTGTCAGGCCTTGTGGTCGAAAAACTCCAGAGACCTTTCTGGGCGAACCTGCCCAGATGTACGGAGGCGCTTCCCCCGGGTGCCGGGATGGTGGTTCGCCGCGAAGTCGCGCAACGTTGGGCGGAGCGGGCTTCCAATGATCCGCTCCGGATGCTCCTCGGCCCGAACGACAACTCACCGGGAGCGGGGGACGACGCCGACATGGCGCTCTGCGGGCTCGACTTCGGCCTTGGGGCGGGAAGATTTCCCGAGCTCGAACTGACCCATCTCATTCCCGCGCGAAAACTGACCATCGATTACCTCGAAAAGCTTCATTTTGGCCAGAGCTACGCGGGCCTGATTCTGGAGCGTCTCTACAACAAATCTGTGGCCTACCCCGGCCAACTCCGTTCGGGTCATATTCGGCTTGTGCTTGTCTCGCTCTTGCTACTTGCAACCGGGAGACCTCGCACCGAGCGCCGCATCCGGATGGCGATAGAGAGGGCGAAGCTGGCCGCCGCAAGAGATTGGGAGGCAGCACAATGCCGCTCAAGCCATGGCTCGTGAGCATTATCTTGCGGGTTAATTGAGTGCTGATAAGCAGCAATTCGAGACCACCTGACTTCCCAGAAATCTCAATACCAAGTCAAAGTTCACCACAATGAACTTCTCTTAGCAGTGGCATCCAGCAAGCAAACTTTAGCCTAATGCATATCCCACTCCTAAAATCCATATACTTTAAAATTCGTTCCTGGGATATGCTTGTATTTCCATGCTGGCTTATTTTCCTGTGTATATTTCATAGGAAACGAGCAATTGTGATACGCAGGATGGAGGCTCTTGGTGATGTTATCTGTACTCTACCGACTTGCGCAAAACTTCGAACAACGAATCCATCGAAGTTAGTGGTTTTGGTCACAAATCGCTTCTGTTCGCGTGCGGTCCGACACTCACCACAGGTGGATGCAGTTTATGCAGCACACAAAAGCACATTCACTGTTACCAAGGGGTTTTTTGGATTGGTATCGGAAAGCTACATTACTGAAACGCTGAGTAATGTTTCAAACTCCGGATCCACCCTCCATCTCGTGGATGATCTCGCTTCATCCTGCCGTCTTGTCCTTGAAGATCACCAACCGCAGCTCCGCATCCCGGATCGACTCAAAAATGCGATCAACTCCAAGCTGAATCTTGATGACCATCCTCCATTAATCATCATAAATCCTGGACCAACTTGGCCGGTGAGGAACTGGCCGTCGGCTTATTGGCAGGATTTAGTTGATCGGTTGCACGCTGCGTACTCAGTCGAAATCCTGATGCTGGGAGGACCCCGTCTTGGAAAATCCCTTGACTTTGACTGCTTGCGTGGAGTTCGCAACTTGGCGGGC
>JBGSPC010000246.1:0-4109 GCA_041738805.1 Terrimicrobiaceae bacterium
AAATATACCGGTCCCTCAACACATCAAAATGATACAACTCTGCGATCTGGATGGTGCCGCGTGTGTCGGATTGTTGACGCCTCAACCCGGTGATCCAGACATCGAGGCCTGCCAATTTGTTTTGCAAAGGAAGCACCTTCCGCATCGCACAACACAAGTCCGGATTCTTCGCCCACAACTCGGGGCCATGCTCCGCCGCCTGCTGCTCCACCGTTTGCTCAGGCACCAGTGATTCAATCTTTATGCCAAAGCGCTGCTCGACTTTCGCCTTCAGCTCCAGCGTCTCAGGAAACAAGAGCCCCGTGTCCAATGTAAACACCGGAAACTGAAACCCGCTCCGAAAAGCCGTGTCCATCACAACCAAACCAGCCCCCTGAAAACTCGTGCCAATCGCCGCCCGCGTCCCGAATTCCTCCCAGCACCACAGCAAAATCTCCTCCAAAGACGCCGACTCAAACTCCTCGGACTTCTTCCGGATCTCATCCACTTTCGCAGCATCAAAAACCATAATCGCTGAATAATGACCAAATCAGTCGTTATTTCAACTGGAAAGTCACTGCTTGGATTTGTAGGGAGAGCCCCCATGTCGGACATGAATGGATTCTTGAGCAATTGGAGACGGGGCACCGAAGCAATGTCACGCTCACGATGGCCGGATTTCGAATAGCTGGGCAATGGGAAACAAAAGCACTCAAAACGAAAATGATCTAATGCACGGACCCCCTATGTTTGTTATTCCCGAGGAAGCTCAATACGAGCAAATCCTTGTTACGCTGAAAGCAGCCGCGCGAGGTTTGTCGGTATTTGTTGACAGATCCCATTTTCGGACATCATTTTCAAACAAGGGCGCTTTCCAGAAATCGGAAAAGCCGATACTATAACACAGATGTCCCCACCTGAAAGCAGCACCATGTTATCTGTCGAGAAGGCGGTTCGCCTGATTGACTTTCTAACTCGGGTGGCTCAGCTCAGGACTAAGGTCGACAGAGATGTGGCCAGCTACGAGCAGGTCGTCTGGCTGTCCTCGGTCCCACACGACAAGAACTGCTTCACAAAGGCGTGGGGACAGTCCGAAGGAGACGAGTTCCACGAGTGGCTGGAGGTAAAAACACGCAAGGAGCCTGGACTGCCGCCAGTTCCCGACGCCTGCAAGGCGTGGGTGGATCCAGAGTTACTTGCGGACACTGGCAAAGCTCCGCAACTGATTGCAAAGACCACGCTGGAAATTCCGAACCCAGCGTGGACGAAGGGGTCTGAAGAGCCAAAGACATTTCAGAAGAATGCCGTACTCGCCGATCATCCAAACGTGCAGCCAGCTTGGCAGGAGTATCTGGAATCTGAATGGCATCCATGGGCCAGAGAACATGACGAGTGGAAGAAGTTGCACAACATCTACTCCGCGATCTTTGCAATTCATCAGAAACAGCTGCGACTTGGCGAGGAATACGAACTTGTGCTCGGGATGGGGCTCCTGCTTTGGACCACGCCGTCAAGTCAGAAGGTTCGCCGACACCTTATTGTGGCCGACGCCCAGCTTGAGTTTGAATCGAACCTTGGCAAGTTTACTGTTGGCCCCCGAGCTGACGGTCCAAAGCTGCGCATCGAGTTAGATATGCTCGAATTGGATTTTCAGCCAACTGGTGGCGAAAAAGCAGCCTCGGCTGGATTAATGGCAGCGGCCGATGATCCATGGGATAAAGCCCATGTCGATCCTGTCTTGAAGGGCTTGGTGAACAGTATCGACGCCACTGGAGAATACGTTGATTGTCTGGAGGCAACGGCCTCAGCCTCCTCGAAGCCCGTGGTGGAATATGCGCCTGCTCTTATATTGCGCAAAAGATCCACCCGCGGGCTGACTCAAGCTCTAAGTGTCATCAAAGAGCAGGTCGAATCCGGCTCGACAATGCCGGACGGCTTTGCGGACCTAGCAGAAATCCTCTCACCGGATGATTCAGAACCCCGAAGCGGAGGCAGCGAGGCACCCGAGGAATTCAATGGTGAAATTTATTTTCCCAAGCTTTCTAACGACGAGCAGCGACGGATCGTTCATACGTTGAATCGATCACGTGGTGTCCTAGTCCAAGGACCACCGGGGACGGGAAAATCGCATACCATCGCCAACCTGATTTGTCACCTTTTGGCCACAGGCCAACGTGTCCTAATCACCGCAAAAACGCCTCGTGCACTCCAAGTCTTGGAAGGTCAGCTTCCGGAAAACCTCCAAGCACTTTGCATCAATCTTCTCGGAACAGGATCCGACGAACGCCGTTCCCTTGAAGCCAGCGTCAACGGCATTCTTAGAAAGAACCAGGAGTGGCAATCGTCGCGGGCCCAGCGCGAAAAGACCGACCTCGAGGAGCAGTTGAAAAAGCTGCGCGTGAATAAAAGCGAGTTACAGCGAAGGTTGCGCGACGTTCGCGAGGCGGAAACACATGTGCGAACGATCTCCGGTGAAGCCTACACGGGGACCGCCGCCCAAATCGCCAAGCAAGTAAACAGGGATCGACCGCTTTACGATTGGTTCAATGACACTCCGGAACTCGAAGCAGAGTTGCCGGTTGCGCCAAGCGATGTGCATAGTGCTCTGCAGGCCTTGCGTTACTTCACGACTGTGAAATGCGATGAACTGAAGCTGCTTCGAGCGGAGGAAATCCCGGAGCCGACGAAGTTCTCGTCATTGGCCACTGCCGAGATAGATGCCGTTGGCGAGGAAAGAAAGATATGGCCGGACGCCGATGAGAAGTCGGCTGAGATCCTGGTGCAAGGAACCTCAGCGCAGGTCGACGAACTGAAGTGGTCTCTTTCCGAATTCGGCGAGTGCCTCGTTGTTGCTGCGATTTCCAACCACAAGTGGATGCCGGAGGCGATCAAGGACATATTGGCCAGCAACGCCACGGTTTGGCAGACACTTCGTGAATCCACGGCGACGTGCATTGATACCTTCACGCCGATTGCCCCGAAGGCCGACGATACCACCGTCGACGCCCCACCTGATCACAAGCCCGAGAATCTTCTGAAAGACGCCGAGAAACTCCGCGCTCATCTGGCTGGCGGCGGGAAAATCGGCTGGGGCCCCTTCCGCCCCAAACTCGTCAAAGTCTTCATCGACGTGATCAAGAAGGTCAGGGTTGATGGACATCCATGCCGCAGCGCCGAGGACTGGGCGACCTTGGCGGAAACCTTGAAGGTCCGCATCGGGATCAAGAGAACATGGCTGCTGTGGTCCGGAAAGTGCGAGCGAACGGAGGGGCCTCTGCAACTGCAACTCGCTGGTCTATCCGCTCTGAGGGATGCAATGGACAAGATTCTGCCTATGGCCGGCCAACTGGCCCGTTGCAAGGAGAAGATGAAGCTTTTCCCGGAACTTACAGAGCCTGATTGGGGCGATCAGAAGGGTTTGGATCGGTTGATCGCCTCCTGTCGCTTGGCCGAAGCACGGAGGCGGCGTCTGTCGGCGCAGTCCGAGATTCAGGCGATTGCCTCCGCCGTTGCGAAAGTTGCTGCTTCACCGCAGGCCCACCCGGCTAACAATCAGCTGATCGAGGCAATCTCCGGCCGGAACCCCGAAATATACGAAGCAATCCACACAAAATTCACCACGTTGGCGAAAGCCGCCACCAATCTGGATCGGTTGGAGGAGTGGATGAACTATCTGAAGGGGTTGCTTCCTTATCTCTCGAAAGTGCTGGAGACCACGGCTGACGAGCAACAATGGCCAGAACGTATCAAAGACCTCCACAAGGCTTGGAGATGGGCGCAAGCCAGACACTGGGTAGATGATTACATCGGCAAAGAGGACTTGGTATCGCTGGGCAAGCGCATCAATCAGACCGAGGATCGCATACACGGGACGATCGCCGAACTCGCCGGCCTCGCTGCCTGGAGCCATTGCTTTGACCGGCTACAAGAAAGCCACCGCCGGCACATGGAGGGATGGCGACTGTCTATGCGTCGTCTCGGCAAAGGCACAGGCAAGCATGCGCCCCGTCATCGCAGAGAAGCGCAACAGAGCTTGGAATACTGCCGCGAGGCCGTGCCGGCTTGGGTCATGCCCCTGCACCGTGTTTGGGATACCGTCCGTCCGCGATCCGGCATGTTCGATGTGGTTA
>JBGSPC010000042.1:0-2828 GCA_041738805.1 Terrimicrobiaceae bacterium
CTTAGAGATCAACCTGAAGAACCACATGCGAATGCTCAGCAAATCTCCCGACCGTGCCGCTTCCTACTTTGAGGCAAAGTCAATCCGCTATGCGGCAGCCGCATGAAGAATGTCACTACATTTGATTGCCGGGTTAATATGGTCGACAGTTCCACCGAGATCACGTGCTCCAATACGCATCGGGGAACCGCTGGACAAATTTGGTCGCGGAAATGCCGTCGATATCAAGGTATCGCATTCATAGGTCACAAGCGGAAAGGTCTCAACACGAAAAGCATTCCCAGGGAGGGCATTCGTAGAAAAATCAACGCTCTTGGGAGCATTGAGCGTAGCTGCGGGAGGATTGTCAGAGCACGGAATTTCGTTACCGGTAGTAAATATGCTGTAACGATTGTAGATGGGATCATTGGTATCCGAACCATCAAAGAGGTCCTTAATTTCGAGAACGCCGTTCGTGATTGGGGTTTTCGTCATATTCCACACCTGGACGTAAGTCGCAAGGTCCACCCGACCATGCCAGGTTCCGTTTTTAGCATACCAAAAGTTTGCTGCACTCCCGTCAGGAGAAAGCGGATTAGCTGGCGGATTTAGCGCTCCCGACGAATTAACTCGGCGCCATTGAAATTGCAGGTAGTGCGACGTCACCAACGGGTAGGAATCCACGCCACGCACAGCAGATCCGAAAACAGTCGGATCTGAGTCGGAATCCGCGTAGTCAATGATATTCGCACACAGGTTGCTCAAATACCCCAAACCGGACACAGCCCCCCCGGCTCGATTAGTCATCCCGAACCGGGGAAGATTGTTGGTCACATAGGCCAGCATTCCGCCAACATCCCCATTGGTAACGTAACTGTTAATATTGCGCTTCGGAAGGCCCTCACTGGGGTAACCTCGGCCAAACGGAACCAAATCAATCTCAGAGTCCGGCTTTAAACCCAGCGTGACATCAGAAAGATTCGTGTACAGATTCGTTGGCGTCGCGATTTGACGAAGCGTCGCCGCACTAAGAAGCATCGCTCGGTTTGAAATGATGCTGGCCGAAATAGACTCGACTCCAGTCATGTTCGTTTTGTCAAATATTGTATACAGCGCCACATCATCTGGATCCTGCCCTGTTCGCTGATGAGGGTTGCCCAAGGTGTTATTGCCCGCGACATTCGCATCCACAAAGGAAGCCAGATCGCTAACGTAAAAGGCGTATCTCGACACAATATTCCCTTCGGAATCTGCGACGTTGACCCAACTCGACACAACGTTTGATCCCGACAGTCCAGCACCTTTGAATGTTGCTAAGTTTGTTGATGCAAGGTAGTTCGTAACCACAGGTAACTCCGAGGCACCCACCGGCTGGAACAGCATTCCGTTGGAACCTTGATTAGTGCTAACCGAAAACAGCGGAAGATAATTTACCGTAGCATTTGTTGCCGTACCTGTGCCTGAAGAAGCTATCCCAAGATAGTCATAATCGCCGCTACGAACAACAATGAAAGCGTCATTTGTGGCGTAGCGAGTAAATAGCACCACCGCATGCGTCAATCCCGAATTGGCAGCAAGTTGGGCCCGCGTTGCGTTAGCAAGACTCCTTGAAGTCAGCCGCTCAATTGCCATACTCTGCATGAACGCCACGACGATCGTGCTGAGCACAACTAGAACCAACAGGGTCGCCACAAGGGAGGAGGTTTTTTTGTGCCGCGGACTTTTCATGGTTTGTTCGGTAGAAAGACCCTGGTCGTGAAGGTCTGGGTAGCCTGCTTCATCAGAAGGGAGTTGGTGTTGCTCCAATCGGCAGAGGACTGAAGCTTTTTGGCGAGGTCCTGGTTGATGGCCGTAAGCGAAATTTCAACGATCTGCGGCAGGGGAGCAATCGTGCTGGGAGTGTAGCCGGTCGACCATTGGCCCGTCGCGTTCGTGCTGACCGGCGTGATGGACATTCCCACGATATTTCGCGCCAGGATTTCCTCGCCTGTCGCACCGGTCACGATGCCCCCAAACACAGAGGAATTCTTGAGATTGGTGTAGGTTTGGTCGCTGCTCTTGAAATAGCGGTAGAGGTTGAGTGTCCGGTTGGTCGATGCGGGAGTCCGGTCCAGAGACAGGAAATATCCGACTTCGCAGATATCACTCTTGGAGCCCGTGGCTTGGGCATTCGCGGGCAGCGCAGTCAGAAAGAAAACATTGTCCCCGTAGTTCGTGGTTGCAGCGCCAGAGGCGATGTTGAAGCGGATCCAATTTGTGTTGGTGCACACTGTGGCATATTGAAGATCCCGACTCATGATCCCCAACGCTGCCCGGGCCTCCCGGTAGGCTTCCACATCGTTTTCGGTCTGTTTCCACAACTTTGTCGCGGAATCCACGATGTTCAACATGAGCACGATGAGAACACTCAGGACCGCCATGGCAACCAGAAGCTCCAACAGGGAAAATCCGGGTAGAATTCTGCGAAGAGTGACCATACGCGTCAGCGTTGACTCAGGACCGAAAGGAAGGTGAATCGCGAGCGGTTTCCTGAAACGGCTGCCGCAGGTGCTTCTATCGTCACTTCGACTTTCGAAAGTCCGCCTGAAGAGACGATAGGCGAGATACCCACCTGCGCCAAATAGTACAGATCGCCAGCACCGAACGAGTTCGGAAATTCGCTCTGCAAAATATTGAGCGTCGATCCCTCTCCCTGTTCATCGTAGCCAAGGACATAGGTGGAACTGTTGGGTTCTTCAGGGAAAAGAGTGGGAGAAACTGGATGGAATGGCGGAAGTCTTTGGATAGAAGAGGGTGATGAAAGACACGGATTTTTACGGACAGATTTTGGGACTGAGGGAGCCTTGGGA
>JBGSPC010000087.1:0-5681 GCA_041738805.1 Terrimicrobiaceae bacterium
ACGCTGAAGAACTTACTGCACGCCGCGGGCCACGTTGTAGTGTTCTTCCCCGACAACCTCGGCTGAGAGCGCCTAGGAGGTCGAAGCGAGAGGATCCACGGCCGGATAGATGCCCAATTCCGCAATGGAGCGCTCCAACACAATCGTGGAGTCCAAGTGTGCAAAGGTGTTCGCCGGTGCCGGATCGGTCAAATCGTCCGCAGGCACGTAAACAGCCTGCACCGAAGTGATCGAGCCCTTCGTGGTGGAGGTGATCCGTTCCTGAAGGTTGCCCATTTCCGCAGCGAGAGTCGGCTGGTAACCGACGGCACTGGGAGTTCTTCCGAGCAGAGCCGACACCTCGGCACCTGCTTGGGAAAACCGGAAAATGTTATCGATGAAAAGGAGCACGTCCTGATTTTTTTCGTCACGGAAGTATTCCGCCATGGCCAGAGCTGTCAGAGCCACACGAAGACGGGCACCGGGAGGTTCATTCATCTGACCGTAAACGAGCGCGACTTTGGATTTGCCAAGGTCGTCCTGAACGATAACTCCTGCATCGCTCATTTCATGATAAAGATCATTGCCCTCACGGGTGCGTTCGCCCACACCGGCAAACACGGAATACCCCCCGTGGCCTTTGGCGATATTATTAATCAGTTCTAGAATAACCACCGTCTTACCGACGCCGGCACCACCGAACGCTCCGGCTTTTCCGCCCTTGGTGAAAGGACAGATCAAGTCGATGACCTTGATGCCGGTTTCCAGGATCGAAGGTTTGGTGTCCTGCTCAAGGAGAGGAGGGGCCGCCCGGTGAATCGGGTACTTCTTGGTGAAGGTCACCGGACCGCGCTCGTCGGTGGGCTCGCCGGTCACATTAAAGATACGACCAAGGACGCCTTCGCCCACAGGCACGGAGATCGGAGCACCGGTGTTGATCACGTCCACCCCGCGCTGCAAACCTTCCGTCGAGCTCATGGCGATTGCACGCACCCAGCTTTCGCCGAGGTGGGCTTGAACTTCCAGCGTCAGGTGGTTCGTGATGCCATCCGCCACAAAATCAATTTTGAGGGCGTCATAAATTTTTGGGATGGGTCCATCGGCGGGATTAAATTCCACGTCCACAACGGGGCCGATGACTTGAACGATTTTTCCTTTGGTGCTCATGATGATAAAAATTTAGCTGAGAGAGAGTTGGGCAGTTGCGATTTCGAGAATTTCGTTGGTGATGGAGGCCTGACGGGCCTTGTTGTATTCGAGAGTGAGGTCTTTGACGAGTTGCTTGGCGTTGTCGGTGGCGCTCTTCATGGCGACCATGCGGGCACTGTGCTCGGAAGCCCGCGTGCCGAGCATCATCTGGAAAAGCTCAAAATGCACATAGAAGGGCAGGATGACATCCAACACGGAATACGGATCAGGTTCGATCAACAGGGTTGAGTCCTCGGAGCTGATCTCTTCTTTCTTCATCAAGCCCATCTCTTCCAAGCTGGTGATCGGGAGGATGGGAAGGGCTGTCGGGATCTGGCTGAGGGTGTTGACGAAACGGGGAAACAACACGGTCACTTTGTCCACTTCGCCGGAGAGGTAGCGCTCCATGGCAAACTTCGAAATGGCTTTTGTTTCCAGCGAGGTGGGTTGGTCTTTGAAAGGAAATTCCGCCACCACGTTGCGTCCTGTGCGGACAAGGAGCTGTGTGCCCTTGCGTCCCACAGAAACAAAATCGGTCTTATCCTTATCGTAAGTGAGGGCTTCCCGCCCAAGGTTGGTGTTCAAACCACCGCAGAGTCCTTTGTCTGTGCTGAGAAGAATCACAAGTTCACGCCCGCCTGGTTCGCGTTCCGCGAGGAGAGGGTGCATGCTATGATCCACCCGGTCCCGCAAGGAGACCAACACCTTGTTGAGAAGGATGGCATAAGGACGGCCGGCTATTGCCGCCTGCTGGGCTTTGCGCATCTTCGAAGCAGCCACCATCTGCATCGCTTTGGTGATCTGCGAAGTGTTTTTGACCGACTTGATGCGCCGGCGGATGTCGCGAAGGGAGGCCATGGACTAGACGTTAAATTTTTTGAATTCCTCGAGCGTGGTGGTCAGTTCTTTTTCGATCTCTTCGTTGAACTGCTTATTATCGCGCACCTTGTTGAGGAGATCCTCTTTGCGGGTGGTGAGGTAATCCTGCATTTTGTTCTGGTAGACTTTGACGTCATCAACAGCCACATCATCAAAGAAGCCCTTCTGCATGGCCCAGATCATCACGGCCTGGAGTTGAACTTCCATGGGCCGGTATTGGGGTTGTTTGAAGAGTTCCACGATGCGCTGACCGCGGTCCAGCTGGGCTTTCGTGCGGGCGTCGAGATCACTTCCGAACTGTGCAAAGGCAGCGAGTTCACGGAACTGGGCCAGGTCGCCTTTGATTTTTCCCGCAACCTGCTTCATGGCTTTGATCTGCGCGGCTGAACCCACACGGGAAACGGAAAGACCGACCGAAATGGCCGGGCGGATGCCCTGATAAAACAAATCCGTTTCAAGATAAATCTGACCGTCAGTGATGGAGATCACGTTGGTGGGAATGTAAGCGGAAACGTCACCGGCCTGGGTTTCAATGATGGGCAGGGCGGTGAGAGAACCATTTCCAGCGGCCTCACTGAGACGGGCAGAGCGCTCCAACAACCGGCTGTGGAGATAGAAGACGTCGCCGGGATAGGCTTCACGTCCGGAAGGGCGCTTGAGAAGCAGGGAAACCTGACGATAAGCGGCCGCGTGTTTGGAAAGATCGTCAAACACAATGAGAGCATCCATGCCATTATCCATGAACCATTCGCCCATGGAGGCACCGGAAAACGGGGCGATGTATTGGTCGGTGGCAGCATCCGAGGCAGTGGAAGCCACAATGATCGTGTATTTGAGAGCGTCGTGTTCTTCAAGCACACCGACCACACGGGCGATCGTGGCGTTCTTCTGACCGATGGCCACATAGATGGAATACATCGGGCGGAAGTTGGGGTCACCCGTGGCTTCACCTTCCTTGTTGATCTTGGCTTGGTTGAGAATGGTATCGATGGCAATGGTCGTCTTGCCGGTGGCACGGTCACCGATGATCAACTCGCGCTGGCCGCGGCCAATCGGAATCATCGCGTCGATCGACATGATTCCGGTCTGGACCGGCTGATTCACGCTTTTGCGTTTGATGATGCCAGGGGCGATTTTTTCGACCGGATAAAATTGTTTGGAATCAATCGGGCCTTTGCCGTCCAGCGGGCGGCCCAAAGCATCAACGACGCGGCCAAGAAGACCTTTGCCGACAGGGACAGACAGAAGCCGTCCGGTCGTTTTGACTTCATCGCCCTCGCTCACGCCGGTGTAGTCACCCAGAATGATGGCACCCACTTCGGTTTCTTCCAGGTTGAGGGCCAATCCAAAAAGGCCGTTACCGAAATCCAGCATCTCATTCAGCATGGCACCGCTCAATCCTTCGATCTTCGCCACACCATCACCGATTTCCCGGACGGTTCCGACATTGGTCTTGGTGGTCGATCCGCTTTGGATGGAGTGAATTTTGTTTTCGAGTTCTTCGAGAATGGTGCTCATGGCTGTTTTATTGGATAGGTAAAGGGTGGAAAGTGGCCGTTAAATTTGGCTTTTGAGTTTGGTGAGGCGGGCGAGAACGCTGCCGTCCCAAACATCGCTGCCGATCTGAATGCGCAATCCGCCGATCAGATCGGGTGAAACTTTGAATTCGGTGGTCAGGTCCTCACCGAACTTGGAGTGGATGGATTTTGCAATGGCTTCTGCGGAAGACTGCGGGAGTGGCACCGCACTGACGATGGTGGCATGACGTCTTGCCAACTCCAACCGGACGAGCCGGGTGAGTTCTTTGAGGGCCGCAAAATATCCCCTTGGCTTGGTCTGGGTGAGGCCGGCAATGATTTGAGAAACCCGCGAGGCATCGAGCTTGCCGTTTTCAGTGGCAAGTCGGAAAAGGTCTCTGGCGAGTTTGCGGGATTCGCGGCTGATCTTCATGCGGCGAGCTGACGGGCGGTTTCATCGGAAAGACGTTTTTGGTCATCCGGTGTCAGCACCTTGCCGGTCACTTTGGCCGTCGTGTCCACCACGAGACCAATGAGTTCTTTTTTGACTTCAGAGACCATCTTGCCCCGTTCAAGTTCGATGGTTTCCTGGGCGCGATGGATGATGCCCTCAGCTTCTTTAATAGCCTGCTGGGTGGCTTTCTGAGAGTGGAGCTCGCTGCTGAGCCGGGCCTCTTCGAGGAGCTTGCCGGCTTCCTCATTCGCTTTGCGGAGGATTTCCTGGTAACGTAATTCCGCTTCGGCGAGCTGGCGTTTGATTTTTTCCGCGTTGTGCTGGCCTTCCTCGATGCGACGGCGACGCTCGTTGAGCATAGCAAGCACGGGTCCAAATGCGTATTTGCTCAGGATGAAATAAACGATCAGGAAAAGGATGACCTGAGCAATGAATTTCGGAAGCGTGACTCCGAAGGTGTTGAAAATTTGAGCAAATGCGTCCATGTGATGGGAAGGGTTGGGAAGGCGGCCATGAAAGACCGCCTTCCCGGGAATTGGATTGTTACTTGCCGATGAGCGTCATGATCAAGGCATAGATGGCAATAGCTTCCGCCAAGGCCATGCCGATGATGCTCAAGGTGAGCACTTTTCCGGATGCACCGGGGTTGCGGCCAACGGCCTCAACCGCTTTGGCACCGATCATGCCGATGCCGATAGCGGCTCCGGCACCTGCGACGGCAAGACCAAGGTTGCCAGTGACTCCGCCAGCGACTGCTGCGGCTTCTGCTGCGATTACGAGTGGGTTCATGATATGTTATTTATGTTGTTGGGATTTCCGCCGCCCGCAGTCTTTGCCACGGTCCCGACGGAAAAGTGTTAGTGCTCTTCGTCTTCGTCGTGGCTGGTGGAAAGCTGAATGTAAACGGCACAAAGGAGAGTGAAAACCGTGGCTTGGAGCAGACCGACGAGAAGTTCAAGGAAGTAGAAGGGGATGGGAAGAGTCACGGAAGCAATAGAGGCCGCCCAGCCCGGAAGTCCGACCTGCTTGCCAATACCAATCATCGTCGTCAGCAGATTCTCACCGGCAAAAATGTTTCCAAACAAACGCAAAGAAAGAGCCACTGGGCGGAACAAGATGGAAACGATTTCAATGATGCCGACAAAAAAGAAAATGGGAATCAGAAGGAGTTTGACGATGCCTGTCAATCCGCCCTTTGGTCCGAACGTGTGTTCAAGGAATCCTTTTAAGCCAACCTCCGAAAGGGTCCAGTAAACCCAAAGCGCCATAAACACAAGCGCCATGCCGAGGGTCATGTTCAAATCGGCGGTTGTGGGGCGCAACAACGGCACTTCAACTTCGAAGCCTGTCGATGTTTGATGGCCCCAACCAATGGAGCCCACGCCTGGAAAAAGGGCAAACCAGTTGGAGAACAGAATAAAAATAAACAACGTCACCAAAAATCCAAAAACGCGGCCAACCATGTGCTTGCCGACGATACTCTCGATGGAGTCATGAAGAAATTCGACAAGTGCTTCAAAAATATTCTGTGTGGGGCCTGGAACAAGCATCATCTGACGCGTGGCTTTGCGGGCGACCAGAATCACCGCCATCGAAACCAGAAAGCTGACAAAAATCGAATTGGTGAGCCATTCCAAGTAGCCGACTCCAAGCTGTTCCTGCCC
>JBGSPC010000107.1:0-54758 GCA_041738805.1 Terrimicrobiaceae bacterium
ATAGGTTCGCGGGTTTTTGGCAGCGCGGAGGCGGGTGTGGAGTTGAGTCTCGTAAAGGGAGCGGACGGCCATGCGGGTCCCGTTGGACCACGCCTCGGCCTTGCCAAGCAGGCCGGATGGCACGCCGGTGGAGTTGCGCCACGAAGCCGGACCGCCGCTGGTGTTGGTGGTGCCGAATGACCAGTTCGGCGAAAGCGGCATGTTTTCGAAGGTGATGGAGTTTGTGACAACATTCCACGCGACGCAGAAGGCGGATGGGCGTTCGAGTTTCACCTGGAGGCCGACGGTGGCACTGAGTTCGGAGATATTGTCCCAGAGGCCTCCATTGTTCCAATCGGCGTGGGAGCCTGATTCATTGAAGGAGCGGGTCGAGACGCCGTCCACGAAGGCGTTGGGGCCCGGGGCGGCGGGCCAGTTAATGATGAAGGTGTGGCGGCCGTTGCGGCCGATATTGTTGCTGACGAGGCCCATCTCGCCGGTGAGGACGAAGCTGTAGCGGCGTCCACCTTGAAGGATGGAAATGCCGTCATGACACTGGGAGCGGTTGATGGTGATCTTCCGTGTGGCAGTGTTTACATAGGCGATGGAGTAAGCGAAGTGGCGGGCGGTGCACTGGTGCACAAAGCCGTCTTCGACATCCAGAAAATCGAGGGCGTTCCAAACATGGTTCTCGTCAGTGTCGGAGGCATAGGTGCTCTCGAAGTAGATGTCGGAGACGCCGATGTTGGTGATGAGGTTGAACGCGGTGACAGGAACGACATAACCGCGGCCCCACGCGGGATCGAGCGGCGAGGTGATCGGCGCATCAAGGGTGATTGAGTCGGCTGTCGTGGCGGTGACAATGCGATTGAAGGTGATGGCGGGGTCGCGGGCGGCTGTCGCACCGGTGTTGTAGTAGCTGGCTTTTTGCCATGCGACCGAGCCGGGCCAACGGACCTGAACACGTTGGCCGACGGTGAAGGGGTGGCCTGTGATGGGGATAAGGTTCGTGCCGCCGGGGATGTAAATGTTGTCAACAAGCGTGCTCGCCGTGGCGTTCACTGTGAGACTCCCACCGTCGAAAGCAATGAGCCGTGAGTTGCGCGTGTTGCCGCTTTGGTTTTCGTTTGTCGTGCCGATTGCATACAGGCGGGTGCCGGTGAGCGGGTGGTCGCCCTCTCCGCGGATGACAACCCCGGAGGCAGTGACGCGGATGCGGTTGACGGAATGAATTTCCCATCGGCCCGCTTTGAGTAACACGGCACCTCGGAAGCCGTTGATCAGTGGACGGCTGGAAACGAAGTCGATCGCAGCCTGGATGCGGTCGGTCTGGTCGCCCGTTCCAGGCTGAAGGGTGACGAGGACCGGAACGTCGTAGCCTCCGGGTTCGCCGGGGAGGGGGGTGTTGCCATAGTTGTAGCCGACCGTCGAAAAATCAGGAATCCGGTCACCATTGGGCATGGGAACCATGGTGATCGATTGATCCGGATTGATCGTCACCGGATTGGGATACTGGGGCGTGGAAGCAAGAGCCTGCGGGATTCCCAAGGCGAAAACAATAAGGAGGCCCGGCAGGCCAAGCTTTGTCATTGTTTTGGAGGCTGACTGAGCGGGAGGCTTCACGGAGACGTGGAGGGTTGGGAAATGAAAGTCTCGAAATCCTTCCATGCAGGCGCTGAGTCGGCCGGATCGGGGCTTTGGACAGAAACTTGAACAGCCGGAGGTCCACTGGAATCGTCTGCTGTCCGGCGTTCCACCGAGAAGGTTTTTTCATCCACCGATACGACCAAGCGGTCATCTTTAAAATTCACGACGGCATCCCCGGGTGCGCCGGCCAACCGGATTTCCACCACACAGCGGCGGGAAGACGTGGCGGGCGCTGAATCCATGAAAACCAAATTGTGAACTGGGGCCTTGGGGACCCGGAATGCAGTGACTTCGGTGGTGAGCTCCTCGAAGTTGCTTGCATGCGCCACAATGATGAGATCGCCAAAACGGAAACGATTGTTGCCGAGCGAAACCAATTCCTCGGGTGGGGCAAAGACAGTCCCCCCGGTGCCGAGCCGCACCAGTGCCTCAAGGGATGCTGGCGGAGTGTCCGGACTGGTGGGTTCCAACTCAAGAACCCCCACAAGGCGATCCGGCAGTCCAAGCCAAATCTGGCGTCCGCGCCATGGCACAACATTCCCTTTCTTGGAACTTCCGAAACCGTGCAGTTGGTAGTCGGCTGCAAATGCGGACCATTCCCTGCCCATGGCAAGGCCGGATTGAAGACCGGACGTCAACCATGCAAAAGAGCGAGGATTCTCCCGATCGCCGCCGAGAAACACCCGGGGGTAAACACCCATGAGAAGCTCGCCGCGTTCATTGCCCGGTCCAAGAACCTGTGCACCAATCAGTGTGGAATGACCGGGTTCGTCGGTCGGGATCGGGCGCAGGGTGGCTGCGTAATTGAAGGGCCCGTACCAGGCCCTCGGGCCGGCGGTGTTTCTATCGAGAATGGTGAACCGGTCCGGCAATGGTTGAGATTGAATCCCCGGTGCCCACCAAGCCACCTGGCCTCTCTGGCCTTCCCAGCCTTTGTAAGGTGGTTTGGATTCCGGAGGAGTGATTATGCCGCGAAGGAATGGGTTCCGGCTCACAAAAGAGACGGGCTCTCCGCCGGTGCCATTTTCTCCGCCATTCCATGTATGTTTCCATGAGGGAGCTGTCCAGTATTCGCCCCGCCGTCCCACGCTCACCGGCCCGAACCATTCCATGCGGCGCAGCATGTCGAGGGCTGCGTCATCACAGGTGATCTCATAAATGCGGGCGATGAACGTGGCGACGGTGTCATGGTAGCCGGGGGACTCGTTCTGACTCCAGATGTAGTGGGTGGCCCCGTCGGGCAGGATGTTCTTTTCCTGGGCAATGAAGAGCTCGCGGGATTTAGCGAGCAGGGCAGGGTCGTTGAGGTAGAGCCCGAAGTTTAACAACTCGAAAGAAAGAGCGAGATCGATGTTGGCATATCGACCGTTGAAATCTTTCGCTTTGAGCATCATGGCATCGGCGGCGAGTCGCATGGCGCGGTCCCAGGAGGCTTTTTGCGATGGATAAAGCAGACCCGGATAGAGCGTTGCAAACTCGCGCAGCGCGCATGCAGCGGGTGCGATGGCAAAGTCGTCGAGCAAATCTTTGCCCGGCTTCAGGGTTGCAGCCCCCATTTCCAGAGCATCGGTGTAGGCGTGCGCCCTCCGCAAAAACGCGGCCAGAATTTCGGGATCATGCCGCATCGGACTGGCCGGGTTGGCAAACAGCCAGAGTAAGGTCTCAATGCGGTGGGCCGTGCCGCGCACGTCCTTGTCATCCGAACTGCCACGCAGTGTCATGAAGCCGGTTTCTCCGGGCCGGAGCTTCGGCCAGGAATCCGGGGTGTCGCCCTTTGCAAGATAGTTCCTGGCACCGGCAAGCATCAATTCAATGTAGGGGTTTGCCGCGGTAGCTTCCGGGGCACGCAGTGTGCTGATGTTTGCGGGAGCGGGTTCTACAGGTTTCGCCGACAGAGGTTGTTGGGTTTCAGCGCGAAGCGTCTCGGCCCATTGGTGCTCGCCGATGGCCTCTGCTGACGCGATGCGTTCGAGCGCGACAGCCCGGGCAGCGTCCTCACAGGCATCTTGAGATGCCCGAAGGGAGCCGGGCAGAGTTGCGATCAGAGAGGCCAGAAGGACCGCTCCCCCAGAGCGTATAATGTTGGTGGAGCGATTTTGCATATCAGGGTGATGTCACCCGCAAGCGGAGAAACCGGCGGGGTGGGATGGCGGATCCGATGTCTAGCGGGTCCATCACAGTGATGCTGCCATTGGCATTGGCGGCACCCGTGGATTGCCAAATTGGCGTCCATGACTGTGGGGCGAGGTCGCCTGTGGCTTCGACGGTATAGGTCAGCATCGGGTCGGCGATGCGTTGGAAGGTGATTTCCAAAAATGTTCCCGGGTTGGATTCAATCTGCGCGGTGGAGAGATCCCATGTCGGCCGTGAAAGGGACGAGGTGGGTGTCGTGCCCATCGCGTATTCGAGAAGGTTCGCGAATCCGTCCGAATCGGCATCGACATGGTCGGCTGCCGTGCCGGAATTGGCATTGGTGCCGAAGTGGGTTTGCCGCCAGATTTGCGAAGGGGTCAAAAAGCTGATATTGTCAAACATAGCGGTGGCGGTGGAGCCGCCGGTGCGCGGGGCGACCACAAAACCGACGCTGAGGGTCGCACCGCTCATTGTGTTGACGCGGGAAGAGAGCTGGGTCCAGGATGTGCCGTTCTCCGAATAAAAAAGGCTGAACGTGTCGCCGGTGCGCACCAAACGGATCCACTCCGGGATGCCACGGTTGTTGATAGAACCATGAAAGAAATTCGTGCCTGTGCTTGCGCCGTTGGTGGCGGTTTTGTGCTGATAGAGGACTGCCCCGCCGCTATTCCGGATCAGGTAGATCGCGCTGTATCGGGAACCAGCGTTGGTGGTTTCACGGAAAATGATGCCCGCCTTGGCCGCGGCATCGGTTGAGGTCAGCGAGGTGAGGCGTGCGGTGAAGGTGCCGTCGCCCTTCCAAGGCATCGAGACGTAGGTGTTCGAGTCGTTGGTCCCGGTCCAAAGATCGGCTGTGGCACCCCCGGTTGAAGCGCCGCCGGCACCAACAATTCGGAACGAATTGGAGGAAAGGACTGCTATCGTGCCTGGCGCGACGCCGCTGTAGGGTTTGATTTGCTGGATGGTCCACGGAATGGGAAGTGAGGGAGGATTCACCGTGATCGTGAATGTCGCGTTGCTTGTATTTCCTGCGGCATCCGTGGCCGTGACGATGACTGTATTGTTTCCAACGGGGAAAAACGAGCCGGAGGCTGGTGCCGCGACAGCCTTTGCTGTCCCGGAAAGAGCATCCACTGCGCTGACTTCAAAAGTCACGACCGCGCCGCTGGAGTTGCCGCTGACCATGAGATCGCCCGGGGTGGTGATGACGGGCCCGTTGGTGTCCGGCGTGATGGCAGGGGTACTGAACCGAAGACCGGCCAGCTGGAGGAGTGAGGAATCCCCGGCGTTTGCAGTGATCACCAAGCGGTAAAACCGGAAGGCCGCCGGATTCACAAATCCAAAGCTCAGGGTCTGCCCGCGCCCAGGGAATGAGATGCCCTCCTGCTCATCCAAAACCGCCCAGGAACTGCCATCCAAGGACCCCTCGAACCGCCAATCGCGGGGATCACGAGCCGGGTTGTCAGGGGCGCTGGTGACCGAATAGCTGGTCACCCGCACGGCGTTGCCGGTGAAGGCAAAAGCCAGCGTGGCGGCCACTGTTCCCGGTGGGGTTTGCCAGACAGTTGATGCATTGTTGTCGAACGCCAGGTCCGGTTCAGTTCCGGCGGTATCGGAAGAAGCCAGTCCCGGCGCATCAACCACGTTAAGTGGGAAGGTGGTCGTCGAATTGGAAACCTCCGCCCAGTGCTGGCCGGCAGAATTCTCGGCGTGGAAACGAAAGAAGTAGCGGGTGCTTGGAGCAAGGTTGGCGGGGGTGTTGGCGAGGTATCCGGAGCCGGGTTGTCCCAAATTAACGACGTGGTCCCACGCTGCGGGATCGGTGCCGCCATCCGTGGTGCCCCAATAGAGCCGCACAGTGGCGTTGGGATCAAATTGTGGATAGATCAACTCGCCGGTGAAGGCGGCCGAGTTGGCCGCGACCGAACGGGCGATTCCGGTTGCAACAAACGGTGTCCAAACCCGCACACCGCTGATTCGGTTTTCGTCATGAAAGTTTCCAGCCAACTCAAGTGGCACAGGATCGAAGTCCGGCATATCCCGATAAACCTGGGCATCCGGTCGAAGCCGCAAATCGTCATTGGAATAATCAAGGAAACCGGGATCGGTGCCATAACCAATGTTCGGGCCGGACTGCAGGGTGGCGGCATTTGAAGCAGAGACGACGTGGGTATTTGTTGAGGTGTTGGTGGTGATGCGCGACCAGCGGAAGTGGTCGGTCAGCGGACGGTAAGAGACGTTGTTTTCGATGCGGCCGCCTGTGGCGCTGTGAAAAACAAATCCCGCACGGCCGTTCACGGAAATATTGTTATAGACCTGCAAACCCATCGGCAGGGACGTGTTGGCCTCACCGGTGGTTGTGTGCGTGTTGCTCCAAAACCCGTAGCCACGCCCGGCACTGGCGGGAGTTTTGAGATTGATGGTGTTGCCATAGACCGGCGTACGCACATGGTCCATGTCATTGTAAACGCCTTCACCGAGCGGGCTCTCGAAGAGGTGGTTGTAGCGGATGATCGTTCGAAAATCGGCATTGCGCCCGAACCGGTAGATCGCGCCGAGATCATTGGAGATTCGGGTGAAATCGGAGATCTCGTTATATTCAATGATGTGGCGGTGGCCATTCCACAAAATCCCTGCGTGGGGCGATGTGCGAATATCATTTTGCGCAACCCTCATCCCGACTGTGGGCAGCCCCCAATTGCCCATCGGCCCGCCATAGCCAACATCCACGGCCGCCTGATAAACACGCACGACATCGCCGAATGACCGGAACCGGTTATTGACCGCAAAGTGATTGGCAGGAACCGGAATGTCCCCGCTCAGCGATCCGCCGCGAAGCATCACACCACCCGAGCCTAGCCTCTCAAAATCCGAGGACAACACGCCGTTATCCGTCCCACCGTTGATATCCACAGCCATATTGCCTGACTGAACAAAGCGGCAGCCGAGGACCAGGTTGCGGGAGCCACCATTGATGACCTGAACGCAGATGCCGAGATGACGTTGAAAGCTCAGTTTCTCCAGCCGGATGTCACTCGCCCCGTTGAGTTGGATAAGTGCCCCCCCGACATCGGAAAGTTCGATCTCGCCATCGGCCGGTGTCCCGTCACGATCCATGAGGAAGTAAAGGCGCTGACGGCTGAAATCGATGGCCCACTCGCCGGGGACGTCGATTTCTTCCAGAAGGTTGAGCACCCACCACGGTTCTTTTTTTGAGCCGGCCGGCCGGGTGTATTTGTCGCCTATGCCGTTTGATACCAGCGCGGTGTTGGCATTGGAAGGGTTGGTGGCCAGGCCGATAACTTTTTTAATGGGATCCATCACACTGACGCGCACACCATTGAGTTGCCACGGAACACGCCAATAGCCAGCCAGCCAGAGTCCCCCGCGTGAAAGGGCGCTTTCCCAACGCGCGATGCGGGCCGCGTCGGCATCATGGTAATGAAACGCTCCGCCGACTGCCGCCGTGCTGCCCGAGCCCAGAGTGTACGTGCCCGCGCCATTCAGATAGCCCGATCCATCCACCGCCGTCCCTGCAGCGACACCGTTCATCAGGAGGTTCGGCGTGAGGAGGTCATCGTCCGGATGAGCGTTCGGATAACGCGAAAGTCGCATGCGTTCCCCATTGGCAAATACTTCAAACAATCCCCCGTTTTGTGAACTGCGCAGGGCGTTGAACATCACCCACTCATTAAAAATCGCCGGGAGGGCGGCTGCCCGCACATTGCCCTCAACACTGGCCTCCCAGACCCGCGCAGGATCCACGCCCGGTGCCAAACGGAAATGCTCGGAAGCGGCCAGGGGAGACCACTGTGCGGAGCTGAGCAGCCGCGTGGTGGTGAGAATAGGGGTCTCGCCGGGATAGGCAGCATAAACAATAGGAGCAGCTCCCGTCCCGGAATCCTGGGCAGACAGCAGGAAGGTGGTGGTGCGGCGATGCACCCCACCGCGCAAATAGACCGTCACTCCTGAAGCCCGTTGTCCGGCAGAGTAACCCCGGATCGTATCGCGTGCTTTCTCCAAAGTGAGGAAGGGAGCCCCGGCGCTTCCATCGTTTGTGTCCGAGCCGGTCGGCGCAACATGGATAAAAGTCGTGCTCGCGGGCGTGGGAATACGCACCCGCACCGTCCAATGACGCGTGGTTTCCGATCCGTCCACCTCGGTTTCCACAACCCGAAGCCAATGCGTTCCGACGTCGCGACGAATGGGTGAATAGACAAAGGTGGAGGCGGTTCCCGCGTCTTCGCCGTCAAGGATCCAGCGATAGGAAGCGGAACCCGGTGCGGCATGGAATGTCCCGGAGGTCCCGCTGTCCACCAGGGCCTGTGCGCTCGAAGGAGGCACGGTGACCCGCACCGAAAAGCCACGCCTCGCTGCACCCGCCTCGTTACGCACGGTGACCTCGTAAAGTCCGGCATCCGCGGGTTGAAAGTTTAGCAAGGTCAGCGAGCTGCCGTTCGCCCCGGCAATCAACGTCCCGTCCCTCCGCCACTCGTATGTCGCAGGCACAAGACTGTTGGCTTCGACCCCCACCACCACATGATCCCCCGGTGCAATCACCTCCGGTGCGGTCGCTGACGAAATTGCCGGTGCTACGAGAGGAGCGTAATTTCCCAAACTCAGGCTGTTGGCCGATTGGGTGACCACAAACGTGTGCAGGCCGTCCGAAGAAACTATGCGGGCACCGTGCGGCGCATTGGCAAATGTGCCACCGAGCCCGCCCGATGCGGTCAGGATGGTGAATGTTTGTGCCGGGGTCGGAGTGAACCCCGGCAGGACGTTCACCGTCAAATGGCCGCCGAGTGTGGTGGCCCCGGAGACGCTGAGAAAATCATAAGTGCCACTCTGAAAGCCGGTCGCTTGCGTTGCTCCCCCGAGATCAACAGCCAGATCTCCCGAAATGACGTGGTATGCGCCGGTGAGCAGTGTCCGTCCGGCCGTGCCGACCCCGCCGGGCGCAAGCGTCCCTCCACGATTGATCAAAGTTCCCGCCTGCGAAGATTCTGCCGTTTGGTTTTCGCCGGCGGTTGCCGACGGTGAATGCCCGAGATTTGTCGCATTGAAGGCAGCAGCAGACAGTGTGCCGCCTAGGAAATTGAAATTGCTGACACCCCCAAGTGAAACCAGCCCCTGGATCGTGCCAGCCACAATAAGCGTGCCATCGGTCAGCGTGTAGGCGGCTTTGTTGGATGCGAGGTTTGAGCCAATGGAGAGGTTCGTGGAGATGTTCGCATTGGTGGCCCCCGTGAAAACATTCGAACCGGATGTCAACCCCACCCGCACTGTTCCACCGGACTGGTTGACAAGCACGGTGGTGTTTGCGACGCCCCCAAGCGACAGGGCTGCTGCCGCAATTCCAGAGCCAGCCGGAAAATTTCCTGCGCCTTTGGCCACATCGAGCAGCCCGCCGGAAATCGCGAAGATGATGGTTCCCGACGGTGTGTTGGCCCCGTGGGCACCGAGGCCCAAATGGCCGGCGTTGAGAAGCACGTTTCCTCCTCCGGTGACGAGCAGGCTCCCTGCCGTGATGCTCACATTTGTGCCAACCGCACCGTTGAATTGCCCGAGGTATCGTGCCCCGCCCGTGGCCAATGTCCCGCCGGAAATGACGAGCCGTCCGGTGAAGGCCCCCGTGTTATTCGAGCCAAGATCATTCGTCCGCCACTCGCCCGCACGCACCTCGAGGGTTCCTGAGTTGGAAATCCGGATACCGGCACTCAAAGCGTTAAAGATCGTATTAACCGAGGATGTCGAGCCCTGCGCAGATCCAAGGAGAAGGCGCTCGTTAACTTGAACCGATGCGGCGCTCGCAAGGCTGGAGTATAGATTCACCGAACGCCCAACCGCCGGATCAAGAGCGAGATCACCGGCATTTGTTCCTCCGATAATGAGTTGGCCCGGCAGGGTGACCGCAGGGGATTCTCCTGCATGTAAGGAGCCTGTCACCCGCACGGAACCCCCACTGCCAGTAACCCAGGTTTGGGTCACGCCCAGGACGAGATTGGTGGAGAGGAGCGTGGTTCCCGCGCTTTGCCCGATAGCGGAAATCCCGCTGTTTCCAAGGGTCAGCGTCCCATTTCCTGCCAGCGTCCACCCTCCGCCCGGCGTGTCGAAAAGGAGTCCTTTGATCGAGCGATTGGAGGAGAGGTCCGGTTGATTGGAGCCAGGCGCACCAGCGAAGTTTGCGATGTCGGAGACGAGATCATCAGCCGGCAGCGCGCTCCAATTGGCCGGGTTGGCAAAATCCGAATCGGCCGTGCCGTTCCAGGAAACCGTGGCGGCGGATGCAGAAACAGAAATCCAGAGGCCGAGGAGAGTCGAGACGGCGAATTTCATGGAGAATACCTCCTTCGGGTCGCTTCGTGCCAGCGGGATACTTCGGAGGGTCTTAATACGCGATCATAAATCCGGACTTCGCCGATCAGGGCAGGATGGTCGGCGAAAAAGTCGAGGGCGTCTGTGACGAGGGTTTGACTGCCATCGCCCTTGGCGGCTTCCGTTCCGTTAACGTAAAGACGGCTTTCCGAGACATCAGAGGTGAGGACCACATGCGTCCATTGGCCGGGTTCGACGTTCCCGCCGCTGAGTGGGCCGGGCCGTCCCTGCACCTTGCCTTTGGCCAGAGTAGCGGAGGACGTGCGATAGGATTTTCCAAATGCACTGTATCCCTCCTTGCCAAAGATGCGTCCGTCCGCCGTGTCGCTCTTGAACCATACTCCCACAGTGAGCGCGTTATCCCGCATGCGCAGGCCTGAGAATTTGAGTCCGGCAAGGCTGGGGGGACGCGCGACATTCACATCGACGGATGGCTGCGAGGCGGAGCGATCGGTCTCGCGATGAACGGCCAGTGTTTTCACTTTTCCATCGGTCTCCAATGTGCTGCCAGGGGAGATCCAAACCGTGGATGTCGAATCCAATGAGGTCGGACCGGGGTTGCCGTCCCACGCATCAAAACGCACTGAGGCAATCAGCTGGTCTTCCGGAATTTCGACTTTGCGGAATGTTGCCCGATTTTGGCCGGTGGAGGAACCATCTGGTAGAAAGGCCGCAGCGGTCACGATGGCAGATCGGTCCAGCTGAAGATTGCCATCAAAACGAGGGGAATCTGCAGTGGGCTGAGTCCCGTCCAGGGTGTAGCGGATTGTCCCCGCCCGGCCTTCCGGAAGAGTGAGGTTGATTCCGGTTGGCTCGTAGATTTCGATCAGCGACCCTGACGCCTGCCCGGCGGAGATTGCGACACGCGACGGGCGTTGAAACATTTCTGCCATGATGGGCATGGTCTGCCCATCGGGAAAGGTGACGCTGCCCTCCGCAGAACTCCCGCCAAGGCGCAGCGAAACCGGATGCCAGCCTTTCTGTAAACCAATTTCGCCCGTCGGGCGGCGGCCCGCGATGCCGCGCTGGGCGACAATTTCGCCAGCCACCCGCAATTGATTTTGAAAGGTGCCGCGCAGGTCGCCGAGGTGTTGGCGCTCGCCGCTGCGGGAAGCGAGATCGAATGAGTAAATGCCATCAGCCGGGGCAAAAAACCATCCTTCATAAACGCGCACGAGATCCGGGCGGATATTGGCTTCGAGACGGTCGGCGGCACCCACCCGCAGCGGAGTGAGACCGTCAACATCCAGGTAGTCGCGGTCGCGCAACTTGTCGGTGCGTTCAAACGTGGCGAGGTCCACGCCGGCTTCCATCCACGCGGGAGCTTGGCTGGCCTCCTTCCAGACAACTTCGGGCGGGCTGCTCAGCGCCATGTCTGACTTTCCGGCGAGAAGATCGCGGGGAGGAATGACAGCAGATTCCCCACCATCCCGCCGCACGCTCACCGCAAACGGCATCTCATCGAGAGTGCTGATGTTCCAGAAGAGTGGGTCGGTGACAATCAGCTCAAGCTCATGCCAGCCCGCATCGAGCACCACATCGCCTTTTCGTGTGGTCTGCTGCTGATGAAAGACTCCGGTTGAGGAGATTGCCGTTTGACCTCCGGCTTTGAGTTGAACCGGCCCGCAGGACTCCACCGAAAACTCATAAACCCCGCGCTCTGATGCTTGGAACCATCCGTTGAAGCGGTAAAATCCTTTGGCTTGTTGTTCCACCGGCAGGCCGGGAATGACAAAGGGCAACTGGAACCCGGGAACCACCGATGCCAGGACCGGCTTCTCTTTGTCGAGGTCGGGCAGCATGATTTTTCCGGATTCGAAGAATCCTTTATCATTCCACAGCACAGTTTTCTTTTCATACACCCGGGCTAGCAGCCCATGCTTCGCTTCAGTTGGAGGAATGACTGGCGGAGCAGGCGCGACCAGCTCGAAATTTGCACGCAGGATTTTGCTTTCCTTCGGGCCGGCGGTCCATTCCGGATTAATCACCCGGGCCGCCAGTTGGGCGCTGTGGTCAAGCGGGAACGGGGCCTCGTAGCGGGGGGACGCGGCGGTCGGATCGCTGCCATCCAGCGTGTAGGTGATGAAGGCGGGCGGCTGCGGACGTTGAAGCATGACCTCAACCGAGCGGTCAAAAACGAAACGCGGAATTTTGTCCGCGAGCCGCGTTGTTCGCAAATCCTCGGCATCAAACCGCGTGCCGCGGATGTTAAGCACCGGCCGCCGGGGGCCTGCTTCGCTGCGGAGAACCATCTCCCCATTGCGTTCCACCGAGAAAACCGTGCGTCCGCCATCGGTCACCCCAAATCGGTAATGGTCAGTGTCGGCACCAATGCGCACGGTCAATTCGCTGCGGTCCTCATTCCATTGCGTGACAGGCATTGGATCCCCCTGACGGTGCGGATAAAGCAATACCCGGAACTCCGGAGAATCCGTGATTGCGGGAATCGTCACATGGCCCAGCCCGGTGAAGGGGGCCTGCGGTTCGATGTTCATTTTCTCAAATCGCGGAACGGGAAATCCATAATCGGAATTCCGCCACAGGGTGCGCACAAGAAAGAGTGGCGTTTCTTTGGCGATGATCGGCGAACCGGTGGTTTCATGACGCGGTGTGGAGGCCGGTCCGAGCAGAAGATCGTTTTCACGTCCGCTGCCTGGAGGCACTGATTGAAACATGATCTCCGGCGTTTTGTTGGACAGCAGATCGATGCCGTCGGGAATTGTCAGATTGAACTCATAGAGCCGCTCCTTGTCGTCCTTGCGGGCATCATCGATGACCAACACATACGGGTGCTTGCCCCTCGCCAGATAGACGGTCCGATACGCCTGCTCAACCGGATTGTTGGTTTTGTAACTTTCAACCAGCCGGGTTTCGCCGCTCCACGGTCCGTAATCGGTGTGCGCATAACCGTCATTCCATTTCACCGTGCCGGGATGGAATGCAATCTGATGATCCCGGGTGAGATCAAAGTTGCCGTGAGCAAAAGGCGCGTAGTACGGAATTTTTGCTGAGGGAAAGTCCAGCGGATGAACCTGCATAACCTTGGAAAAATCGTAGCCGTTTTTTCCATCGCCGGAGGCGAGGACTCCGCCCTCCGATTCCTTCACGCCGAGCCACACGCCCGGCGCGGGTGGCCAATGCAGCCCCTTGCCATCAATAGTCAACATGTTCTGAAGAAACGACGCCTTTACGGCAAGCATGTTGGAATCGCGTACCCAATTGATCCCATCGGCCCAAAGCACAAGCCGGTTGTTCTCGGAGCCCTCGTGTCCCCCATAATAAAAATCCTGCTTGCAGGTGAATCCGACCTGCAAGTCGTCCTTGTTCCATGAATTACGCGCGATCACATAGCCGCGTTCGTCATCCTTCCAAAGCAATGGCAAATCCTGCTGGTTGATCAGTTCCTGATTGGTCCAATCGAATGAATTGCCCCGGGGGTCTTTCATCTCCTCTGCTGCAAAAAGCAGCAACAACTCGGAGTTGATGCCGACTGGATCCGGCCACTTTGCGGCAGGGTCGGTGAGGAAGGGATGCGTTGTGAGCGTTGCCTGATAGAGCCAGTCGTAGAGCCGGTTCCCCGGATGAAAGTACCGCATCATCCAGATCACGTGAAAGGCCGATGCCCGCATTTCCTCACGGATTTGCCAGCGTCCATCCTGCCAATGCATTGCGTGCTGGAAAAAACGCATTTTTGCCCGCAGTCGCGAATGCTTGAGCAACTCCGGATGCCGCCGTGCGAGCGCCACATAAACCGAGTTGTTCAACCACCCTTTGATGGATTCATAACACATCCCGTCCGGACTCAGGTAATAAGCCAGCATGACCCGCGCTTTATGCGACGCCAAATCATAGACGGCTTGGTCAAACCCCTCTGTTCCCTCAATGAGCATAAGCAGTCGGAGAAATTCCATGCCAAACATCTTGTGGTTGTTCATGAGGAAATGGTCGGGTTTGACCATGAAGTTCGAGACGCGGTTTCTGGTGATGCGGGTGATGAGTTGCTCGGCTTTGGTCCGTTCTTCAGGAGTCATCCAGCGATGCAGATAATCGTAATCAAGTAGCGCCCAGATCTCAGTCGGAGGGTCAGGGTCACCTGAGGCCACGACGGAACGTTCGACCGCCCACAGGTTGTCCCGGTCGGGCCGCATATCCATGGCATCAAGCTTTGGTCCCAACGTCCGCATCTTTTCCGCCAGCTTTGCAGCCAGCTCTTTGCCCAACTTTTCATCCTCCATCACCAAGGCATAAAATGCAGAGCGTTTGGTCGTTTCGCGCTCCCACAGAGCCTGGAATTCCGCCGGGGCTTTTTCGCCAAGGGCCACTTTTTCCCGGATAAGTTTGACATCATCCGGAGTGACCAGCACCCGCGGAAAAACGCCGGGTGCGGGAGCTTTCATCAACCGGGCGTCATCGAACTCAGGATCGTCATAGTCCACGCCCGGATCGGGTGAGGCTGGCCAGAAATCTCCACGCAGCGCGTCCGCTGCGGGCAGAACGGCCCGGGGTTTCCATGTCGACTCTTGATAGAACTCCGGCTCACCCGCTATGGCGGTAGCGACTATCATCAGGAGGGGAATTAGAGGAGAACGCATAAGGAGGGATCAGGGCTGTGAGAAAAACCGCACATAGTCGAACTCGGCTTGTTCAGGAAGTTGTGTGTCGTCCACTGCTTTGGTTCTTCCAAGATGGGATGCGATGGAGGTCAGCCAAATGTGCTGGTCGCCATGCTCAAAAGTCGCCGTGGACCCATCTGTCTTCGCGGCTTTTGTGACATCGACGGTTTGGACAAGTTTCCAATCAAAAAAATAGTTCACCGTGGACGGAGTGAACTCGCAGCCGAAGGTGTGAAAGCCTGCGGATAGATCAGGCGTTTTGATGTCTTTGCCACCAAAATAAATGTGCTCGCCTTTCCATTTATGAACATTCACGCCGTATGTGGTTGGGCGATTGGAATTGTTTTCGATCACGTCAAGTTCCTGATGGGCATCCGTCGGGTCGGTGCCTCCGCGGCCATCATGAAACATCATCCAAAATGACGTGTGCCATCCCGCGCCGGGCGGCACCTTGAGTCGGGCCTCATAATATCCGTATCGAAAGGCTGGCCTGCTGATCACGCCGCCGCCCGTGTAGGATTTGTCTCCTGCTTCTTCTTTTTTCAAGGCGAGCTTTAAGGTGCCACCGGATACGGACACGTTCTCAGGCTTTTGGGTGCTCCAGTGCTTGCTGTCTGTCCGGTAACCCCACTTGTCCATGTCGAGCGATGACCCCTCAAACTCGTCAGCCCATCGGAGGGTGTATTCCGACATGTCGTGGTCTTTGACTGATGGCTTGGCGGATGGCGGCGGACTGTCAGCCTGGACAGCCTGCGACACACACAAAAGGCTGAAGGCAATAAAACGGGTTTTCACAGTCAGCAGGAATTATTTGCGCGGCTCCCATGCCGGTGGAGAGGAAGGAACAAGCGTGGGTTGCCCTTTGAGCCAGCCAAGGGAGGCCAGGAACCGGTCCGCTTCTTGAACAGCGGAAACGACCACCGTTTCAGGGGATTTGTAGTGGGGAACGACAAACGCATGACCGGTGTCCGGAAGCAGGATCAAATCGCAGCGATTGCCGGCAGCCTTTGCCGTCTCCGCAAAGCGCACGGCCTGGCTTGCGGGAACAACCTTGTCATTCTCTCCATGCATGAGAAGGGCAGGCGGTTGACCGGAGTGCACATGAAAAACCGGTGACAGGCCACGCGCGGTGGCCTTGTCCTCCTCTGAATCCGGGAGTTTTGATTTGCGATCGGCGAGGGCATTGCCTCCCACGGCAAAACGAATCCACTCCCCCTCGGTCATATCAACGATCGGGTTGTAAAGGATCATCGCATCCGCGACACCGGAGACAGAGGGATCGTCATCCGGGTGATCAAAACCCGTCATCGTTCCGAGTGCAGCGGCGAGGTGTCCTCCGGCGGAGTCGCCAAGCACCGCGATGCGGGATGGGTCAGCCCCCAACTCGACCGCATGAGCGCGGATGTGTCGCAGGGCTGACCGGCAATCGATCACACAGTCCCCAACCCCGCTCACTCCCGGCTTGGCCAAACGATAGGTGATATTAAACGCAACAAGCCCCCGCCCGGCAAAATAGCGGGCCAGGGACATAAACGCCTCGGGTGTCCCTCCAACCCACCCACCCCCGTGGATCAGAACAACCGCCGGTCGCAATTCGCCGGGCCTGACCCCAGCCGGACGGAAGCCGTGAAGCAGGAGAGTCTGGTCACCCCGCCGCGCATAAACGATTTCTTCTGCGGCCCTGGGATTTTCCGACAATTCACGAAACGTCACGGCCCGGGCCTCCGCAATCAACAGGGCACTCACAAGGAGGAGCGCTGACCATTGGGCTTTGCGCCATGGCACCGCTGTCCACAAAACGCCTGGAGCCATGTTGTCACTGCAAGTTCTCATGTTGGGGGAATACCTCAGAATAACATCGCTACAAAAAAAGGCAATAAAAAGAAAGTAATTGCAACAAAAAGCAACGAAATGGGTTTAACCTGAATCTTTACGAGGAGCCCCTAAGAGCGCTTCACAGCGGGGGAGGGGGGTCTTTGGAAACATCGGCCAGAATTTCGCCATTTCTTCGCACTTGAAGATGCGATTTGCCGGATGCCGACTTCTCAAAAACGATCTCATCTCCCGCGCTTTTGGAAAACTGGACATCCAGACGGGTCTTGGCGTCATCCCAGGCCGTCACTGGCAGAGCATCGCCCTTGCGGTGAGGGTAAAGCAGCACCTTGTAGAGCGGTTCAACACTTTTGGAGGGAATAACCAGGCGGCGCACCGGGCTGACCTGGCTCTTGGGTTTGTCGTCCCGGACCACATCAATCCGGGGTGCAGCTTCACCTTGGGAGGCATCGTGCTCTCGCTGAAGGATCCTCACGAGCAGCATCGGGTGGCCCTCGGGAATGGGTTTGGATGGGTCGCGTTGCGAAGGAAGATCCTCCTTGGCGCGGGGTAGCCTCTGGGCGGGATCATCGCCGGTGAGAAGGATATCAATTTGTCCATCAGGTCCGGGATTCATCGAAACAATTTGAATGTCCGGCTCCAGGGTGAGGATCCATTCGTAAGTCCGTCGCATCGCGTCCTTACGGATGTCATCCACCACCAGGGCGTAGGGATGCTCTCCGCGAACGATGCCGGCGGTGCGGAAGGCGTGGTGCACCCGCGTGTTGGGAATTCGTGCCACGGACCGTATGGCTCCATGGGGAAGCACCCAATGAGGGTTCTCGCTCATTGGCGTGTCGAGATAGGAATATGGCTGCTTGGCATAGGAAAAGTCGTTGGGGGTTCTGTCCTCCAACCTCTCTCCCGGCCCCAGTTCGACCCGCCCATTCCGCACATCCTCCGCCGAGTAAAATCCGCCTTTACGGTCCTTGGTGATCCAATTCCAATCCCATGCGAACTTGGCATCACCCACAGCAAACGTGGCATGCTCACCGTCCACAAAATCAATCATGCGTCCCGGCGTGTAAACGCTCTGAGGTTGACCCTCGACCACCACGACGCTGTTACGAAAATTCTCAAAGGCCCGCCCGCCTTGGATCGGTGACCAAACCCGGCCGGCTCCGCACAGATGGATGCTGTTTCGATCGGCATACGGGTGCCCTCCGTTGGCCTGCCGCGTGTGAAGATTCAGCATGAGCGCATCGGTGGACCAATCGCTTCGCGTCATCATCAAGGCCCGTTCCCCGCAGAAGAAGGTGTTCCCCAATCCGAGCGCGGCAGGGTCATTGTTTCCCGGCATATAATCCATCGCATGGATGGCGAAAAAGAGCAGGCCATTGTAATACCCGTCCGGCCGGTCCGGCACATTTTCGTAATCGTCCCCGACCGATCGGTGGTAAACATAGTCGACGATGCGGTCCTCAGGAAAAAGAAACTTGAGCCCCACCATGTCACAGACTGAGAACCCGCTGCCACGGGATCGCGAGCCGCCGATCAGGTCGTATTTGATGAACCCATCGCGGGAAGGGATGATGCTATGAGGAAGGAAGCTGGTGGCATAGGCCCGCAGGTGGGGGTGTCCACCCAGGTTTTCGAAGCCATACCGGCCGGCCCGCCGCGCAAACGGAAGGATACCGTCCATGCCAACCTGATTTTTCGCCTCGCCTTCAAAGGTGGCACCGCTCGGATACCAGCCGTAAGTGAGAAGATTGCGCCATCCCCGGTACATGCCACGCACTTTGAGTTCGTTAAATCCCGGCTCATCCTCGATCGCCAACACTTGGAACAGCCAATAGGAAAATGTGGCCCAATTGCTACGTGACCCGTGGGCATCGTTGAAGGTGCCGTAATTGTCATGCGACCACGTCGTCTCTGCCAACTCGGCTTGCATGTCTTTTTTCTGCCCGGGGGTCAGCCAGTTATAAAGAAAGTCGTAAATGAATGCGAATTGGAAACCCCCAACAGGCTGCGACGGTGGCAGGCTGGTCCCTTTTTTTGCCCGCTCAGCCTCGCGGCGAGCCTGCTCGATCCGCATCGCTGTCAGGGTCGCCTGCGCAACTTCCCTGGCACCTTCGGCATCGTCCTCGATCAGGCAGCGAAAGGCCTCCAGCGCCATGGTGTTCCAATAAAACGCAGGAAATTCTTTCGCGGTCCCGTCAACAAGTCCCTTCCAGACCGCCGCCGCATTCGGGTTGTTGGCGTGGCCTTTGTGCGGAATGTCTTTGGGCAGCCCCAGCCGGAAAAGCGGAACCGGTCCGTGCAGCCCGCCGAAGCTCCCGTTAAAGCGGTCGGGTTGGGCGTAGCCAGCGGAATCGTCATAGGTGCCTTTCATACCGTGCACCCAGCTGAGGATATTATTCCAAGCCTGCCGCCCGGCCCGTGTTGTTTTCAACCGCTCGCGGATGGCTGGCAGGTCCCCGGGTGAAAACAGAACGCGGGGATGCACCCCGGGAGGCGGGCTCGGCTCCAAGGCCCTCATCCCTGAGTTGTCGATAACGACACTGCGGGTTCCGAAGTCGTTGATGCGCGCCTCTCCCCATTTCGGATGGACGGTGTGGCCATCCTCGCTGACATAACTCGAGTATGATTCCGAGGGGAGATCTGCAAATGGCGAGGACCCCGGATCGAACCCGGCACCCGCCGGGCCTGCCATTGCAATCCCGCAAAAATTGAGCAGCGTTGCGGTAACCAACCGGAAAACGGTTGCGTTCATTTCACCGGAATTTCCCCGCCTTCGGCGAGCGCTTGTATTTGCTCAGGGGTCAGGACTGAATCGAAAATGGCGATGTGGGCCAGCCGGGAATGGGGCACATCCACAAGCCCGCCGTCCTTGAGATTTTCCCGTCCCATTCCCCCCAGCACGATCTTCTGATCCGCCCTGGGCACACCTTCCAGTTCCCCCCGTCCCCTTTCCAACCCATCGATGTAAATCACGACCGCCTGTCCGTCACAGGTCACTGCCACGTGCTGAAAGGTGCCCAGTCGCAGAGACTTTGAAGCCGAGGTCACCACGTTCCACGCACCGGCTTTTCCGCCGCTGACCGAGAAGTGACCGTGCTCGACGGTGCGCAACCCAAAACCCGCAGGCGGCAGGGATTGCAGAATTTCGCCGTATCCCATGGAGGTTGTTGTTTCAACCATCGCGGAAATGGTGAAGGGATTCCCGAAGAGTCTCTGCGCATCAAAGGCGAATGTCACCCTGCCCCCCGTGCCATCAAAGACAATGGACTCCCCATCGCTGGTCACGGTGCCCTCAATCAACCCTTCATCCCCTGCGGGCACCGCAGCGGGAACACCGCCGGCAGTGATGGTGTTTCCTTTCACATAAAATGCCGGGACTGGAATCTCGGCGCTTTGAATTTTTGCCGGAACCAGGGAGGTTGCGAGCGCAAGGATGGCCGCTGCCTGCCTGATGGTTTGATTTCTGATTTTCATGATGGTTTTTGGTTGGTGACTTTTGAGAAAAACGTGGTGGGGCGCCCTGATTCTCACACCGGCTCCACTTCTCCGGAGATCTCCGGCGTGCCGCTCGCTTCGGGCTTCGCGGGTCGTCCGGGCTTCAGATCCCAGAGGGTCAGCCCCCGCAATTCTTTAGGTCCCCCCGGCAGAACGAGACTGGCCAGATACCCGGCAATCACGCAGCTGAGCGTGATCAAAGCTCCAAGACCGGCGTAGTGGATGGGCACCTCGGAGGTTTGCAAAAAATAGGCCATTCCAAAGGAAACGGCTACTCCCACAAAGGCTCCAGCCTGGTTGGTCCGCCGCGTCAACATCCCCAGAATAAAGACACCGCCAAAACCGCCGCCAATCAGAGCCATCAGCCGCTGAAAAGTCTCCCAGAGCGTCGGCATCGGAGCCGTCAACAACCAAAGTGCAATCCCGGTCCCGATAAGTCCCGTCAACAAAGTCGTGACCTGCATGACCCGCAGGATCTCACGGCCCGTCGCGGCCGGACGGACCAGGCGATAAAAATCCTCGGCCACCAACACCGAGCAACTGTTCACGCTTGAAGAAATCGTGGACATTGAGGCTGCAAACAACGTCGCGAGCAGCAGACCCGCCAACACCGGAGGAGCCTCGCTGACCAGAAAAATCGGGACCATCTGGTCGTTTTTCATGACCGGGCTCAGTAACCCGGGATTTGTCTTGAAAAAGGCGAAGAGCAGGATGCCGACCGCCCCCGACACCAGGGCCACCAGCACCGCGCAGGCACCGGTCATAAAGGCAAATTTCCGCACATCGCCCAAGGGCGTGGCCAGGACCCGCTGCGCTGTGGCCTGGTCGCTGGCAAAGGCCAGCAACCCGAGCAAAAACCCCAGCACGGTGAACCAAATCATCGGAAGAGTCGGGTCAAACTTCGTGATCGCCAGCGTGAATTTTTCCATCCCCTGGCCCATTGCCCACACCGTCGGCCACCCGCCGGGAATATTGATATATGCCAGCACCCCGATGCAGACAAAACCGGCCAACATGAGAATCCCTTGGAACACATCGGTCCACACCACCGCCTCAAATCCCCCCGCCGCAGAGTACAGGGTCGTCAACAGTCCCATGGCCAGCACGGAATAAACCGGATTGATTCCGGTCATGGAGGAAATGGCCAGCGCCGGCAACATCACCACCACCCCAATCCTTCCCATCACCTGAACGAGAATCCCGTTCAAGCTCCCAAACAACCGCAACCCCCGCCCGAACCTCCTCTCCAGGTACTCATAAACAGAAGTCAATTCGAGCCGCCGCAGCATCGGCATCGTCAGGTACGCGGCAATAAACACCCCGGGGATAATAAACACCGCCGGGAAGGTGTGCACCAAACTCGTGCAGGCAATCAGCGCCGGAATGGCCATGAAGCTGATGGTGCTCACCCCGGTCGCTGTGCTGGAAATGGCCGCCGCCCACCATTTGATCTTGCGCCCCCCCAAAGCGAACCCCTCGGCGTTTTGCTCCCGACGACTGAACCAAAATCCAATCAGTGCTGTCACCACGAAGTAGCCGACAATAACCACCCAATCCGGCCAGCCGAGTCGCCGGATGGCCTGAGGAAAGATCAATTCCACCGCATCCTCGATGGATCCTCCCGCACTCCACCCGCCGGCTCGCACAAGGCGGTCGGGTGAGGTCAGCATCGCCGATCCTCCGGCCATCGGCTCGGGCAAGGCGCCCGCCCTCGACCAGGTGTCTGTCGGAGCATGAAAGCTCCACACCGAATCGCTAGGCAGTTGAGGGAAACGGCCCGCCAACCACTCCCTCAGGCTCCCCTCTGCCCGGTTCCCGCCTAGTAACAGCAAGTGGGCCTGACCGCTCTTGACCACGGCAGCACCCGCCAACTTATCTGGCAAATCCGCCCGCCGTCGCCAGCCCGCCTCCTGCTGCCCATCCCTCGCCGTGCGGGCAAAGCCCCAGGTTTCCTGCTGCGGAATCAAGCGTCCCTGTGACAGCAAATACCCCCCTGTCACAACAACCTCATTGTAGGTTTCCATCGTCATCGGAGCGACAATCCCTCCGCCCGGCATGTCGGCGAGCCGCTGCCAAAGCAAAGGCTGCCCTAAGTCCAACTCATACACCGACGACGAGGCAACCTCTTCACCGTTGATTCCCCCCAGGATCGTCAAATAATGACGCGTGCCGCTACGGTGAACCGCCACCCCCGGGGCAACCAAGGCCTCCGGCAAATCCGGCAGGTTCTCCTCAAGAAGTGCCCCATTAGCCCAGCTCAAACGCCGCACTTTGGTTAACGGTCCCGCCTCACCCACTCCTCCAGCCACATAAAGCCTGCCGCCATATACGGTCCCACCTGCCCAAGCCACGGCCTCGTTTAAGGCTCCCTCACGGGATTCCCAGCGCCCACCCGAACCCCGTTCCACAAGACGCACCTGATCAAGCTGGGCACCCGCAGCCGTCTGCCCTCCAACCCAAAAAAACCGACCGTCCCCCGCCGCCTCAATGCCGCCGGTTGATGCCCGTCCCATCGTTTTCTCCGGCGCACCGGGAAATTCCACGTGCTTTCCAATCACCCCTCCGGTCTCCGCCCTCATACTCTCTCCCATCCCGAGGCACCCCCACACCAGCATTGCTGCGAAAAACATTTGCCATGCCCTCCAGCCGAAGTGCTCAGATCGTGCAATGCCGGATGGTTTGTTCATAGGGTGGGGGCACGGTCACTATGGAATAAAAATCAACAGTGTGCAATTATCATTCAATAAATAGCAATATGTTGCATGTTTTTGATATCGCTTCGCGTCTCTCTTGCTGCCTGACCGTCGCAGGATCAGGGAAGAGCCAGCGGGTTCGGTTGACGCCGCGTGTGGAGCGATTGAAAAAGTTGCTCGGAATGCCTCGCGGGGGCGACTGTCGCGGGAAGAGAGAAAAGTCGTCCCGCCGGGCTGACCAAGCCCTGCCTTTTGGCAGAAGACGCGGCAACCTGATTTTGCAAACCATTGCAACAGAATGACATAACTCAGCAAAAAATGATTGCATTTTTGAATGGTGTCTGAAATTATTTCCCTAGCTTCCCAACTGAGAGAAGCCTTCATCCCCATACCCCAAACATGAAAACGTCCAACCTTGTTTCCCCTCTCGCCCTGGCTGCTATTCTCGCCGGGCTCACCGTCAATCAGGCTTCAGCCCAAACGCTCAACAAAGCAGCGAACAACGACGCTCTTCTCCTCGCGACAAGCTGGACCGAAAATTCTGTTCCCACATCTGCGAACACACTCGCATTCAGCAATGTGTGGACGGGAGCCCAAGTCCAGATGGGAGGAAATCTCAATGTTGCCGGGATAGATTACGGAAATGTCGCCAACAGCAGCGGCCGCATCAGTGGCACCGCCGGCCAAACGTTAAGCCTTGGCGGCATTGGTGTGGATCTGAATGGCACCGGCGGTAATCTCCGCATCGATCCCGCAATTGTGCTGACCGCAAACCAGAACTGGTCGATCGCGGCCGGGCGAATACTCAACCTAACAGCCAACGGAATGTCCGGCGCTTTCACGGCCCAGGTCACCGGTGCGGGCACGCTGGCCTTCGACGCCTCCGGCACCAACACCTATGGCAGTCAACTCGAAGTGGATGTCACCACACTGCGCATCAACTTCTCGACCACCGATGCGACGTTCACCAATGCGAACAACTCGTTCACGGCTCTGACCCTGTTTAATGGGACAGGTCGATTTTCATCCATTGCCAACAGCGGCCTGGATAGTGCCGCTGGTGCTTTCACAACGGCTGGTCTTGGCGGAAATGCCACGAATGGCATCTTCGTTTACACCGGCAACACCAACAGCACAAACCGCAACTTTCAAGTGGACCGTCGTTCCGTGTCTTCGGGAATCCTTGTCTCCACGGCCGGGCAAACTCTGACTATTGGAGGAAACATCACACACACCGGCAGCAACGCCGCCATAGCCAACAATGCCTTTCGTGTGGGTGGAGATGGCAATTTGATCCTTAACGGTATTGTCTCCAACAACACAACGGCCGGCTTCAACACCGCTTTGGTTAAAGAAGGTTCGGGAATTCTGACACTCGGGGGAGACAACTCCTTTGCAGGCGGCGTGGCCGTCAATGTCGGAACTTTGCTGGTTCAGAACACGACAGGTTCCGGCACGGGCTCAGGCAACGTCACCGTGGCCAACCTGGCTGCGGTCGGCGGCGACGGATCGATCTCCGGGAACCTCACCCTGGACTCAGCAGCACGACTGGTCTTCAGCCTCACAGAAACGCTGACTGTTTCCGGCACCGTATCTCTCGCCAATGCGTTCTCGGTCAACAGCCTGGTGAATGCAGACGGCACCGCCGTCAGTTGGGGCAGCGTTGCAGAAACCACCTACACGCTCATCAGCAACGGCAGCAACTTCAGCAATATCACCAATTTCGGGTTAGCGAATGCCGCGAATCTCGGCGGTGGCAAGAGCGCCTACTTCACCGGCGGCACCAGCTTGTCACTCGTTGTCATCCCGGAACCATCAACCCTCGCGTTCCTCGCTGTGGGGTTGGGACTGGCCGGCGTCCTGCGCCGCCGCGTGCGCGCCTGATCGGATAAAATCATTTGTGGTGGTCGAAAGAGCTGTTGCGGGAAACCGCAACGGCTCTTTTGCTGATCGGGAGCATTGCCTGCCGCCACGGGCGGCGTTTCCAAAAAGCTGGTAGGGCGCCTCGCTCCAGGCATCTGTTGCTGAAATCTCCAAAGCCGCACCAGGCAATAGCAACAAAATTGCAAAAAAATGCGCAAAACACAAAAATAATTATTGCACATAATATAAAATGTATCTATTTCTTTCAAAGTTAGATCACCCCAATCCACCCTCCATCCTCACAAAATCCCACCAGAACAAGGTTCACCCTTCTTTAGAAACTCTCCCTCAACCCACCAAAAAATATGAAAACAAAAAACCGTTCGTTCAGAATTGTCGTCGCAGTTGTGGCGGCTTCAACAATTGGGCTCAGCGCTCACGCGCAGTTCATCAAAGCAGATAACACGACCTCCTTAAACACCTCTGGCAGCTACACGGTAGCCGGTGTTCCCACGTCTGCGGACACGATCACTTTTGATAACCTTCTTTCGACGACATCAAAAACAGCCAATTTGGGCGGAAATTTATCCGTTCTTGGAATCAACGCCACGGCAACACCGGTGGGCGGAGCGACCCGTCAATGGCAAATCGGCAACACGGTCGGTGCCACGCTCACCATCGGCAGCGGCGGTATCACCAAAGCAACCAACACGTCAGCCTTTGTTATCGCAAGTGCGATCGCGCTCGGCGCAAACCAAACATGGACGCTCAACGCAACCACCGGCACCGGCACTGGGAACCTCCAACTCAACGGAACGTCCTTCACGGATAACGGAAACACGCTGGCCATCAACGGTGGTGGCACCCTTGATATTCGAACAACCGGCAGCCTCACTTTGGGTTCGGCGGTCACCATTGATACTTCAGTGAGCATTAACGGGGCAACCGCCACAACCGACGTCACCTTCGGCGGAAGCAACACGAACAACACCCTCAACATCGTGGCCGGCACGCTTCGCGGCAACACGATCGGCAATTTTGGTGTAGCTAGTAATTTTGGCGATGGCGGAACCAACACTGCGATCGTTCTTGGGGGCGGGGCAGTTGGCCAGAATGGCCTCATGGTTTATACGGGCAACATAGCTTCATCAAACCGCACAGTTACTCGCGACGGGCGGTCCGTTGCATCTGGAATCGAAGTGACCACATCAGGGCAGACCCTCACCATCTCTGGCAACCTTGGCTCAGGAACTCAAGTCAATGCAGCAGGCAGTGGATGGGTCTTCAGTGGAGCGGGTAATTTAACTTCCACTGGAGTGATCAATGACTCCACCGGCGTTGGCAGCTTTGGCACGACAATCACGAAAAATGGGAATGGGACTCTCACGCTGGGGGGAGCGTCTGCCAGCACCTACAAAGGAACCACAACCGTCAACCTGGGAACCCTGATCGCGAGCACAAACAAGTCTCTTGGTGATACGGCTTCGGTTGTGGTGAGCGGTGGCACTCTTGATATTCGTGGTGCAACGGCCGGCACCGTAACAATCGGGGCTGCCGGGACCTTCTCCCTGACATCCGGTGCGATCAAGCTGCAGTTGGGCACCGTCTTTGACCAACTCGTGAGTTCAGGAGCCGGGGCTTTCTCTATCACGGGCGGCAACTTCGAGTTGGATGTCACAGGACCAGGCTTCTCGTATGGCACCACCTATGAGGTTCTCTCAGGCTTTGGTGGAACTAACGCGGTGAGCGGCTTGACATTCAGCGGCTATGACACAGTTAACTACACGGCATCTCTTGGCACGAATGGTGTCCTGAGCTTCACCGCTGTCCCCGAACCATCCACCTTCGCCCTGCTTGCCATGGGCCTTGGAGCTGCGGGGCTCATGCGCCGCCGGGTTCGGTCCAACAAATAATACACACCTCTGGGGGTTAACGAAAAGCCGTTGCGGGAAACTGCAACGGCTTTTTGCTGTTGTGGTGCGTTCCCTGGTCGTATTGGAGGAAGGTAAAAGGTCGGCGGGTTCGGCGAACCTGCCCTACCAATTTGGAAGGAGGCTGACGCCTCGCCGTTTCTTGACATGGTATGCGTATCTTTGCATCTTATGCGTATGAAGCAACGGCTCACTCTCACGATCACTCCAAAGATATCCCTTCGTGCGAAGAACTTTGCGCACAGGCGTGGGCTCAGTTTGTCGGCTCTTGTGGAACAGTTGCTTCTTGAAGCCACGGCGTCCTTCCCAGAGGACAAAGCATCAGCCCGGACAACACCCTCATTTTCTGCCCGGTGGGCGGGCAGGGCTGTATTGACGGAGAAGAAGGATCCGCGGTCTCTCCGCCTCAAATCAAAATACGGACTGGAATCCACAGGGCAGTGATAAAGATCTTCCTCGACACAGATATTTGCCTGGATGTGTTGCTGCACCGGGAGCCATTTTTCGGTGACAGTGCAGCATTGCTCGACTGGGCAGAAAAAAATCCCGGACAAGCTTCTGTGTCATGGCATGGATTGGCAAATTTGCATTATCTGAGCGATGGAGGAAGTGAGATGTTTATTCGTGAACTTTTGGAGTTTTGTGTGATTCCTTCCTGTGGGTCCCCGGAAATGATGCACGCTCTTGACCTCGGTTTTACGGACATGGAAGATGCCATGCAAGCGGTGGCTGCCATTCGCTTTGGGGCTCAGTTAATTGCCACACGGAATGTGAAGGACTACCGAAAATCCCCAATCCAAGCGATTCTGCCCCGAGACATTCTTTCGCATTTGCCCTGAAAGAAGTCGGCGGTTTGCGGCGATCCAGCCCTGCCGTCAGGAGGCTTGCGCCAGGCGCGGAGCGTTTCGAAAAATGGTGGTAGGGGCACCTCGCTGAGGTGACCGTCGCATGAATGGATAAGTCGGCGGTTTCGGCGAAACACGCCCTACCGGCAGGAGGCTGCCGCCACGCGCGGAACCGCCCCTACCGTGCTTTGCGGGTGGTGTTTCCCTGACGCAGGGAGCAAGGCAATAGAATGATGCGCCGGGAGGCGTCGGTCCCCTCAATGCGATGAACGAGACGCCGCAGGGCGGAGGCTCCGAGTTCCGCTGTGGGAGCCTCAGTGGATGTGATCAGCGTGCTGGGTTGAGCCCCGGGGGATTGGGAGGCATGGAATCCGGTGATTCCCACATTCCTTGGAATTTTGAAACCTGCCGACGAAAGGAATTCATAAAGCGAACGGGCCGTCATTTCGCTGGAACAAATCCAGGCATCCACGCCATTTCGGGTGAGGTCGGCGGCCCGGGTGAGGGGCGTTCCCGCTTGGAATTCGGTTTCCGAAAGCGCTTCCTCCAACGTGATTTCAATCACATCTTTCATTCGGATTTCCTGCCCGTGTTGGATCATCGCATCCGCGTAACCCGCAAACCTTGAGCGCGACCAGGTCATCTCGGCGCAGATCCCGAAAAACCCGATGCGCTTGTAGCCGGACGTGATCAGGTGCGCCACCAGAAGGTCCATGCCGCTCCGGTCATCTAGAGAAACCACATCCACATCCGTTCCGGGGTAGTCATGAATGATGGACACCACCGGATATTGGCGGCGGAGGGCTTTGGCAATATTTTCCGGCCAGCGGTGGATGAGAACGATGCCATCCACCTGACCGGACGTGAGGGCCCGGGGCTGGTGTTCGGGCTTCAGCACATTGGCACATTCCTCCGGGCGGTAGTGATGCGAAATCAGGGACATGTTGAGGGCGATGGCCGCACTGCTCATGCCGGCAAGATATTCGTGATCGGTGTCAAACCCGATGCCCTGGGAGAGGGTCAGGATGTTGCTGAATTTTTTTTGATTCAGGATCTCGCCACCCCGGTATCCCAATTGTTGAGCAGCCTCAAAAACCTGCTTTCTTGTCTCGGGATGAATTCCCGGCAGTTCCCGCAACGCCCGCGAAACCGTGCTGGCAGAAAGTCCCAATTGCAATGCGATTTCCCGCAAATTCGTCCGCTTTTTTGACATAATAAAAAATGAAATTCTGTGATCGCGACGCCATGCGTGATGCAATCAACCGCAGTTAACACCGGTAACTCGGGGCAACCAGACGGTCAACAAAAAAAGCAACAAAATGCAACGACCTATCAAGGCTGCTTCAGTGGGGACGGAATCAGATCCCTCTCTTATTGCAATAATCTGCAAGATTAACAAAAAAGTTGCTTTTTATATTGCAATCTCTCCCGCCCTGTGGAATAACAAATAAGTCTTCTCCCATGAAACCCTCCTGCTTTCGAATTCCTGCCTGCCTCTTTCTCGCCTTCTTTCTTTCAGCCCCTCTCCATGCGGAAGAGACTTCGGTCTGGCTCGTGGGAAAAGCCCGCACCTCGTCCGGGGGGATCTTGGTGCCAGACGATGTGGGGCCTTTTGATTTGGAAATGAAAGACGCCACCGGGGTGAAAATTGGAGAAAAGCCCCCGGGGGGAGGTGATGCCAAATCCCTCGAGTTTTCAGGAACGCAGGTCTCGGCGTTTCGTTCTGTCACGCCTTTCCCGCCCGTTGGCCAAACGTTGAAGGTTGAGTTGGAAGCCATGATTCCGGAGGAGGGGGGAGGCGAGGACTCCACGTTGTTGCGTCATGGAACCCAGTGGGAGATCCGGTTCCTCAGCAAGAGCCTCTCCTATGTGTTTATTGTGTGGCATGACAAAAATGTTTTCACCGAGGTGAGGGTTCCCATGAAGTTTGACAAGTGGGAGACCATCTCTGCGGATTACACCGGGCAGGAGTTGATCCTCCGGGTCGGCAAAGAGACAGCAACGGCTGTCCCAAAAGATGTTCTTCACCAGGATGCCAGTCCGGCGCCTTTGCTCCTGGGTGCAAGCTCGACCCGGGTGGTTGAAGATATGGCACCGCGGCTCTTCAACGGATCTCTCGCCAATATTCGTATCAGCTTGGAATGAATGCAGACCCGATGATAGCCTGATTTTATGCTCCCCGCAACTCCTCCCTCCAGAAACAGATTCCAAGGCTTCACCCTGATTGAGCTCCTTGTGGCTGTCGGCATTATTGGTGTGCTGACGGCTCTTGTGGTTCCCGCCGTGGGGAGGTCACTGGAGAACGCGGCAATGACCAAAGACATGAACAGTCTGAAGCAGATCGGCCAGGGAATCGCCGCCTTTGCGGCGGATAACGACGGACGGATCCCCCACAGATCCATCCCGGTTGCCGGAACTAAAACGAGCGAGACAGGCAGTGACCGCGAAAGTTTTATGGAATCCGTCGATCGATCGCTCGTTCAGATTCCTGGATTCAGTTCGAATGGGATTTACAATTGGACCCTCCGCCCGATCTGGTTTTCCAAAGACTTCGCCCAAATGCCGCCGGGGCAGACTTTCAATCCAAAAACCCAGTGGTATTGGGGCACGGCTTGGGGAATGAATGTCTACCTCTGGGAAAACTCCTCCCCATTGAATGGCGCAAACGCTTTTAACGGCTACATCAACCGGGCCCCGGATCGCTCAAAACTGGTCATTGTGGGAGAAAAAAACCGTAATGGCGGGCACTTTTTTGATCCCAGAACCCCGCCGGTTTTTGAAAAAAATGTGGAGACCCAATACCGGGTCTCACGAAACGGAAAAGCCTATTACCTCTTCGGTGATTTCCACATCGAACTCATCGAAGGAGACCAGTCCGTGGCCACCAATCCCACGTTCAAAACCTACAACCCCAGCAATCGTTTGTATTACGCGTGGTGATTCGGATGACCCTGCGGAAAGGGTCCGTGAGTTGGGGTGGAGGTCATTGGCATCGTGGTCAACTATCCCGGGGGCAATCTCCCGGGGCCAACAGCCAGAAGGCGTTATGGCATGAAAAATGGCGTGCATGGCTTCCCTGCTCCTTTCATGCAGGCAGCGGGAATGATCAGGAGTGCCACCCAAGCGAACGCCGCCGAGCCAAGCACCAACAGTCTTTGGCATAAGGGACTCTTCCAGATTGCCGTTTGGCGATGACGGAGATCGTGCGATGTGTTCCGAGGGGGTGACGGTGCGGTCCACCAAAACGCTTCGTCCTATTGGGGTTAACCTGAACTGGTGACTTCTCGTCTTTCTCAGAAATCCCTTGTAACCAGTCACATAATTGGTTATATTTCTTTAAGTTTGCTAGCCGAACCCCCCCATTCCCCCATCCCCCAATCCTTCCCATGAATATTAAAAAAATCCTCGCCATTTCTGTTGCCCCCCTCTTGATTTTTAGCGCTGGAAATCTCTCCGCCCAGACCTGGGATGGCGGGGCCAATCCCGTCTTTGATTGGACGTTAAACACCAACTGGAGCACCGATGTTGCTCCTGTTCCTTCCGCAACGGCTGCCTTGATATTTGATGGGGCAGTTGGGCTGACAAACAACAACGACTTTACAGCAAACTCCCAATTTAACACGCTGACCTTCGCCGCGGGAGCCGGTGCCTTCAACCTTGGCGGAAGCGCCATCAACCTTGGCGATGGAACGGCCGGTACGAAAATCACTAATTCCAGTGTCAACGCACAGACAATCACCACGAATCTGGCCCTTCTTCAAACGACAACCATCAACACCGGAGCGACAGCAGGAAGCGGAATCACGCTTGGGGGCAACATTTCGGGAACCGGTTTTGGCATCACTTCATCCGGCGCTGGCGGCCTCACCCTGAGCGGCTCTAACAGCTACTCCGGGCCCACCACCCTCAGCACCACCACGACGCTGCGCGCTGTGGCCAATGTGGGAAATACCACAGCTGGCATCTCATCTGCGCTGAGCCCCAATTCTGTGCTTACCCTCGCCCCTTCCGCGACCGCTAATGTCCCCGTTCTTGAACTGCGCGCCGATGACAACACCGCATTTAACACCGCAGGTATCACCTACACCACCAGTAGCTCTCAGGCTCGCACAATTACGATCGATGTAGCCAATGCTGGCAGTGGCACAAATAAAACACTGACCTTGGGTGGTGCCTTCTCGATTAGTGCCGCCAACGCCACCAATGCAACAACTCTAAATGTCACGGGATCGAATGGCTACTCATTGGCCCTTGGAGCGCTCAACATCAATGGCGGACTTGTTAATATTAATTCCTCAACAAATTTGAGTATTGCTTCCGTGACTAATGTGCCCGCCAATTTCGTCACGTTGGCATTCAATGGCAGTGGTAACACAACTATAACAGGAGACTTGGTACGCACTGTAATTTCAAGAGGCATGAGTCTTACTCAAAGCGGCTCGGGCTCATTGACCTTATTGGGCGCTGCTACTACCACGGCTGCGAGTAATTTGTCGGGCTACACATTCAATCTCAGTGCAGGCACGCTCAATCTGAACAATGCGCTCGCTATGGGCCCGACTGTCGCAACTGCTCAGCGGACGGTGAATATATCTGGAGGCACTCTGGATAACTCCTCTGGAGGTGATATCATCATAGCTGGAAACCCTGCCATTTTCCTTTCTGGAAACTTCAGCTTTGGTGCAACCCGCGCCTTGGATATGGGCACGGGAATCGTTTCCTTAGGTAATGCGGCGGGTGCTCGAACCATCACCACCAATGGCACCACCAATGCCCTCACTCTGGGAAGTGTCACAGAGACGGCGGCAGGTCTGAATCTCACCAAGGCAGGCACCGGCACGCTCGAACTTACCGGCTCCGCTTTCCATACGGGAGGGACGACGGTTAGTGATGGGGTCTTGGAGGTCAACGGGGCAAGTGTTGGAGCGCTCAGTGGTCAGACGGGAACATTCGTTGCAGTCAACAACACAAACAACACTCATTTCACTATCACTGTTGGATCCACTGCCAACATAAGGGCTGGACAGGCCATCACTGGCACCAACATAGCCGCTGGAACTGTTGTGAGGGAAGTTCAAAGCGCTACAAAGCTTTTACTCACCCAAGGAACACTAGGGGCAGGCACTTTTAATGACTTGGCCTACAGCGCTGGTGGGGGTTTGGGCACCGGGGCCGTCACCGTGAATGGCGGAACGCTCTTGATCAATCCGACCGGCGACATCAATGGCACCACCGGGGTTACGGTGAATGGTGGGAACTTCCGTTATGATGGCACCACAGCGTTGAACCGGAACGTGAACCTTAATGGAGGGAAGTTCGCTCACAATTCGGCCAGCAACTACGCAGGGGCGCTCAACTTCACATCGGGCACCATCGGAGGTAGCAATCTTTCCGGCTTGAACCTGACCATAGGAGCGGGACAAACCTTTGCTCCGGGTAACAGCACAGGAACGGTGACCTCTGATATCACCACCTTTGCCACAGGGGGAACATTCCAATTTGAAATCAACAACGCAACCGGCACGGCGGGGTCAACCACATCAGGATGGGACCTGGCCAACTTGATTTCCCTGGATATCACGGCTGGCGTGGGAGAATTCACCATCCACCTTGTTAGCTTAAATGCCCTACAGACGGCGGGCCCCATTGATAACTTTAATGATGCTGGAAATTACAGTTGGCTCTTCGTTGATGCTGGTTCTGCGATCACCGGATTTAATGCCAATAAGTTCGTGTTTTCGGATTCCTTCAGCAATCCAACAACGGGGTCATTCTCTGTAGCCCAAGGCCTTGGACTCGACGCAGATAAATTATACATTAATTACACTGCGATCCCCGAGCCATCAACCGCTCTGCTTCTCGTTGCCGGGCTGGCCACAATGGTCTTCCGCCGCCGTCGGAGCGCTTAAATAGCAGCAGTCAGGTCTCAATTCATCGGGCGTCTTGGTAACAAGACGCCCGATTTTTTTGTGACAGGGTGCATCCCACGACTGGCTCTTCAAGATTGCCTTGCAAAAGATCTATCCTGTGATGTGTTTGGATATGCGCTCCGCTCCTCCGGCTGGACGTTCACCCCATCCATGAAACAAAGGCTTCTTCTCTGTGTCCTCCTTTGGCTGCCGCTTCCGGCATTTTCCTACACGCTTTCCGAATTGGGCACGGCTGAGGATGGCAGCATCCAGGTTATTCCCTTGGAAGCCGCGGTGAATGAGGAGCCTGCCGAGATCCGGATTAAGAGCTACGCACCCGGCACCTTCACGATTTATCGGAAAAGTGTTGATGAAACCACATGGGGCGCGGGTGTGGCGACGGGCGTGAGTTTGGCTGCGGAGGGGGTTTGGACAGACACGAATGTGACCGTGGGGACTCTGTATGAATACAAATTTGTTAACACAGCAGGGACGCCGATCCGCTCTATCCGGCCAACCGGCTACATTTTGGCGGGGATTCGGGTTGACCAGACTTTGTCCAAGGGGCGTATGGCTGTGGTGGTGGCCTCCGATGTGCCCATCAATGTTCCTCAAGAGTATGCACAATACAAAGCCGACCTTGAGGCTGATGGGTGGACGGTGCACGAGATTCAAGTCCCGCGAGCCGTGGAATACAGCGGACTGGGGCAAGGGTCGATCACGTCTGTCCAAGTGACGAATGGCGGGAGTGGTTATGCGGATGGCACCGTTGTGGACCTCACGAACACCTCTGGCAAGCGGGCTAAAGGAAAGCTCACCACCAGCGGGGGAGTCATCACGTCGATCAGTATTCCCACAGGCGGTGGGGGCACAGGTTTCGCCGTGGGGGATGCTTTGACCGCCGCCGGGGGGGGAACCTATGGCAGCGGGGCTTATCTCATTGGGCGGATCGATCAGACCCAATTAGGCCTGGTCGATGCATGGACAGAGGAGTCTGGCTCGGGTTATGTTAACAATGACACGGGCACACTGACGGGCGACATCAGTGGCAAGACAGCCCAGGTGCGACTCGGAGTGCTGGGGGGGTTCATTTATAGTGTGACGGTTCTTTCCAGCGAGTCGGGTTTTGTTAATGGAGAAACGTTAACGCTTTCCGGCACCAGCGCCGGTTCGGGAGCGGGGCCTTTTGAGTCTGATCTCGGCGGGCCCCTTCAGTCCGTCGTGGTTCAAGCGGGGGGATCGAACTATGTGGATGGGACAACGGCCACCATTGCAACCCGCGCTGGTGCTCAACCCGCTCAAGTTATGCTGGTCGCCAATGCCGGTGTCCTCACGGCCGTGAACATCACGTCCGGCGGTTCCGGTTTTTATGATTACCAGGAGGTTAATCTCGGTAACCTCACACCCAACACTTCGGGATCGGGCTTGTCCGTGCTTAGCGTGGACAACTCCGGGTCGGCCCGGGGAGTTGTGATCACCGCCGGCGGTTCTGGTTATTTGGATCATGACGAGGTCCTGATCACCGGGGCCACCAGTGGAGCCACCGCCAGGGGATCCCTCATTGCCCCGGCAGGAAGCATCAGCAGTATTGCATCCGTTTTACCGAACACATTTATTCCAGGGGAAACGCTCACGCTCTCTGCCCCCGGGGGTGGGGGAGGAGCCACAGCCATCGCCGGACCATCCACGGTTGCCCATCTCTTGATTCGAAGCGCCATCCAGGCCATTGCTGCCGCGTACCCGGGCCAACTAAAAAGTGCCGTGATGGTAGGGAGAGTTCCTATCGCGCGTTCAGGACTGGATGATTGGTTTGGTGCCGACGGGCATGGCAATCAGGCTCCATATGCCACAGATGCTTTTTACGCTGACTTGGATGGGGAATTGGGCACCCATTGGACGGACGCCTCGAGCAATTACGGCCCGTGGTATAATGTTCCGGCAGACAATCAATTTGATGCGCAGCGCATTTCCCAGGTTGGCAATGGCCGTGTGGAATTGGGATTCGGGCGCATTGACATGACCGTGGAGATCAAAATGGAGTGGCAGGCTCTCAGGAGTTATTTCAACAAACTCCACCGGTACAAAACAGCCAGTCCGGATTTCCGTCCCGGACGGCGGGTTGCCGACCGCCTGAGCTATATCAATGTGCGGGACACCTCCATTCAGTCCATGCCATCGGTGGTGGGCATGGAGAATATCGATGTGCTGTCAAAAAACACGCCCCCGGCGGTCAACAAAGGGGATGACCGCGATGCCGCCTACTCTGCCGTTCAAGGGCCCTATCTTTTTTATTTCAAAGGGGGGGAACCACCGAACATCGGGGATGGGGGCAAAGCTGTTTTCTGGACCGGCATGCAAAGTCATTACGGATATTGGTACAAGTCAGGGCTTATGCCCAAGCGATTGGCTGAGGACAGCTTTGCCCTGAGTTGGACATGGGACATTTGGGGCCTTCGCTACATTTATCACCGGATGGGCATGGGATTGGATGCGGCGGACATGATGAAGCAAAGCATCAACAACCAAGGCTGGAGCACCTCCGGCACCTACTCCTACAAATTTACCAATGATTCCAACGGGGATTTTCATGGCTCCCTTTACATGAATCATATCGGGGATCCGGCCCTGAGGCTTTTTATGATGGCGCCTCCCTCGCGGCTGAGTGTTGTGAAATCGGGGTCTGTGGCCTCCCTGTCATGGACGGCATCCCCGGAAGAAGGCGTTCTGGGATACCATGTCTACCGGAGAGCCGCGGGCAATGGGCCTTACACGAGGCTGACAGCCATCCCGCAACCTTCGACCACCTGCATCGACTCAACCGTATCCGCAGGAAACCAGGAATACATGGTTCGGGCGGTTCGCTTGGAAGCGACCGGAGGCGGCACGTTTCTCAATGCCAGCTTGGGTGTGGTGCAAGGTGCGGATTTTGATAATCCCCCTCAACCCTTGACAATCATCGGGGGCCAGCTGCCGGAAGCATCTTGGAATACCCCTTATTCTGAAATCCTTCTTGCGCAGGGTGGAGTTCCTCAGTTCACATGGAGCGTTGTCTCAGGAGCTCTTCCGCCCGGACTGTCCATTGCCGAACAAGGAGTCATTTCCGGCACACCGACAACTGCCGGCCTCTACACATTCACTGTCCAGGCGATTGACCAACTTGGCGTCACAGCCCACGAAGAATTTCAAATCCAAGTGGGTTCCAACGAGGAAATCACCTTGGGTCCCGAGGCCACCTCCTACACCAGCAAGGCGGTTCCAACCGCCAGCTATGGGTCCTCCGAAGTGAATCTTATCTCGGGCCATCCGGCCTACATGTACGAAACCTTCCACCGCTACAACCTGACAGGCCTCAATCTGAACAACGGATTTGTGAAGGCCACCTTGCAATTCTTTGTGGCCCCGGAAACGGCAGCCAACACCTACTCCCTGGTGCAAGGCCGCTTATTGAGGGATGCGGATGACAGCTGGGTGGAAGCCGCCAGAGAGGTGACCTTTGAGACGACGTTCACCAACAATGGCGCAAACAAGATCCGGCTGACAAGCTATGGTCATGGGTTTGAGACAGGCAATTTGGTGACCATTGAAGGGTTTAGCAATGCGGCTGCAAACGGACTGTTTGCGATCACCAAGGTGGACAATGACAGATTTGACATTCCTGTGACTTACAATGCCTCGTATGTGATTGATCCGGCTTATGCCTCGGCTTCCGCTGTCAGCCTGAATTACAACAACCGTCCAACGGCTTATCATCCGACGATGCCGGTCCTTGCGGCCTCCAGCTCGCCGGTTGCGAATACCCTGCTGGAAATGGATGTGACCTCCTATGTCGCGGAAACACTGGCCAATGACCCCGCAAAGCGCTTGAGCTTGCGGCTGTTCACGACCGTCCAGCAAACGGTGGCCGTCGGCTCGCGAAGGGCCTATGGAGTTGGAAGACCCCGCCTCGTCATCCAAACAACAGATGCTCCGGCTATCACCTTTGTTTCACCAACCGTCAGCCCGGCCTCTCTCCACCTGGGGTCCGCTCTTAATGTTCAAACCGTCGTCACACCAATTCCCGGCCGGCAGAACTCGCTGATTCTGACGTGGAGCCAGATCAGCGGACCCGGCCCAGTCCAGTTTGGCACGCCCAATATGGCAGGCACGACTGTGACTTTCCCCGTGGCTGGCGAGTTTCTCTTAAGATTAACCGCTTTTGATGGAGTCCTCACCTCCTTCCAGGACTTGAAAGTTCAGGTCCTGGACGTGCCTGCAAACACTGCGCCGGCGATTGGCAACCAGGATGGACTGCTGGTTCGTTTGCCTTTTGATGAAACCACGGGCACGACCGCTGTGGATGTTGCACCAGTGCCAAATGGTGTTGGGAACCTTGCATCCATCGGAACTCCAACAAGCCTGCCCACCTGGCAGCCCGGCCAGGGCCGCGTGGGGGGAGCCCTCCGCTTCGATGGCACTGGTCAGCGCGTGGAACTTCAGGATTCCACCACCCGCCCCCTGGATGGGCTTCAACAGCTGACGCTCTCCGCCTGGGTCAAAATTGTCGCGCAGGGCTCGGCAAGCACTGCCATCATTGCCAAACGCACCAACGCCAGCGCGGGAACGAATTCTTACACCCTCTCGATCTCCAACTCCCGCCGTTTGGGTGTCACGTTGAATGGATCAAATTCCGTCGCCGCCAACACTAACAACACGCAGCTGACCATTGGGGAATGGTATCATGTGGTGATGGTGTTTGATGGGACCCTCTCAACACAAAACGTAAAACTCTATCTGAATGGCGTTCCCGAACTCTTTGGACACCTGCCAGCGGTGACCACCATTGGCCGCCGTGCCACCACACCTCTGCGCATCGGCGATTACTCGAGCGTTCCCGTGGCCGGTGGGGCATCCTTCAACGGCTTGATCGATGAAGTCCGCGTTTACAACCGGGCATTGAACCAGCAGGAAGTTTCCAACCTCTTTGTGGCGGCTCCTTCGAACATGGGCCCCCAAATCACCATGGGAGCCTCTCTGGAGGGCAATGTGGGAGACCCAATGTCTATCGCGGCGGCGGTGAGTGATGATGGGCTGCCCGGCCCGCTCGCTTTGCAATGGTCGCTGGCAAGTGGTCCCGGCAGTGTCAGCTTCGGGGACTCAACCGCGGCCTCCACAACAGCCACCGCCAACATGGCCGGAGAACACACCTTGCGGTTGATGGCCAGCGATGGGGCCATCACGACGTGGAAAGACGTGCTCGCGGTGGTGACGGGAGCTTCTTTGAACGCGGGTTATCTGGCGTGGTTGGAGGACAATAACCTGCCAACGGATGGAAGCGGCTTGGGAGCTCCGACTGCCAGTGCCAAGGCAGACAGCATCGCCAATGCCATCAAATATGCTCTAGGCTTGGGTGCGGAGTCGGACGGTTATGCAGGACGCCTCACTTCCGGGGTGGTTGAGGCTGGTGGGGAAGAATATCTGTCCATAATCTACGTGATTCCTGATCCGGCGCTGACTGGCGTAGGTTACCTTGTGAAAGTGGGGGGAGACCTCGCAGCATGGTCCGATGATGTAACGTTGGTGAGTGACACTGTGGAGGGCAGTCTGCGCACGATCACTGTTCGAGACAACCAACCCCTCGATCCCTCTCACCCCAAACGCTTTATCCGTTTGGAAGTCACTTTGGAGTAAAGCCATTTCAGGAGCCCATTTCGGCGATGCCACGCCAAGTAGGAGGTGGATCGCGATCTCCGAGCGCAAAGAGAAAGCCCCGCACGGCGAAGCCGTCACAGTTCATCGAGCGTCTTGGCACTCCAGGACTTCTTTTTGCACGCAAAATGCCGCATTCTATCGTTCATCGAGGATCAGGATCTCATAAATTTCCATCGAATGCCCTTGTAAATACATTGTCGTGTTGTATCATTCATTTGATGTTAGCGGGTTTCCCTGTCAACTTGTTCACCTCCTCCCAATGAAAAGATTGCTCTCCCCAACCATTTCCTCGTCAAAATTCCCCAGCAAAACCAGGTCAAAGCTTTGCTCTTTATTGGGCTGGAGTGGCCCGCTTCTGGGACTTTTTTCCGCTCTCCAAGCTCAGCCTTACGTTTATCCGGGCTCAGGGGTCTGGAATCCGCCTGCTGCGAATGGCTCGGGCTACATCGGGACCACGAATGCGATCCCGATGGATGCGACGGTTTCCGAGGCGCCCCCACAAATCACCATTCGAATTTTTCATCATCCTGTGAACGATCTGGGAAAGACGTTTCACCTCTTTCGAAAAGCCCCGTATGCAGGTTCCAATGGGTGGTCGTTTGTCGGGTCGGTGGTCGCGAGTCAGAGCCCGACCACCATTGCGGACACGAATGTGGTTGTTGGTCAGCTCTACGAATATGGACTGGGGCAGGGAACTGTCGTGCCAGCGCAGCCAAGTCAGAGCATTCGCGGAAACCTTCTAGCAGGCATCAAGGTGGACCGCACGCTTCCCCAGGGCAGGATGGCCGTTGTGGTGGCGCAGGATATTCTCGATCGTTTGCCTGCTGAGTATGCGCAGTACAAATCGGATTTGGAAGGGGATGGCTGGGTGGTCCATGAAATTATCGTTCCACGGGTCGCCAGCTATGCTTCCAATAGCACGGCGCTTGGTGCGATGCTTACTGCGACATTGGGCGATGGTGGCACGGGCTACACCAACGGACAGACAGTGCTTCTCTCCAATGGAACGCGCTCCGCCGCCGCCATAATCACGGTGGGATCAGTGGCGACCGGAGCAAAAATCACGGCCGTGAATGTGACGCATTCGGCCGGAGGATTTGCACCGGGGCAATCCCTCACCATGACAGAGAACACCACCGGTTCAGGCGCTGTATTAACGGTGGGAACGGTTCGTACAGAAACATCTCCCCACATTCTTATCCGCAATCAACTGATCGATCTTTATAATGAATTCCCGACTGAACTCAAAAATGTGGTGCTTCTGGGGAGAGTTCCTGTTCCCCGGTCCGGGGTCACAGGGAGTTACCCGGATGGCCACGTCCCAACCAAGGCGGCTTGGGGAGCTGATGCCTATTATGCTGATATGGACGGAACATGGCCGGATTCCGCATCCAATGTGATCCTTGCCAAAGGACAGTCCACGATTTCTGATTTTGTCACCGCCGGGAAACTCAACCTCCCGGGTGATGACAAATTTGACCCGATGCGGATGTCTCAATTTATAGGTCCGAACAAGCGCATTGAGCTGGGATTCGGTCGGATCGATCTCTCGAACAATGTTCCGGGTGAGTTTGAAGGACTGAGGATGTATTTCAACAAACTGCATCGCTACAAAACGGCCGCCCCTGATTTCCAAGCCGGGCGGCGGGGCGTGTTCCGGTTTCAGGGACAACCGCCAGGTTTTACCGAGCAGGTTCCCGTCGCCTTTTTCCGGAGTATTCCGGGGGTCTTGGGTATGGAAAATATTCAACTGATTCGAAATGAAGATCGCGAGGGTGCTCCCGTCGGCGCTGATGACAGCGAAAACGATTCTCAGGTCGATTTGGATTCCCAGTATTCGGCCATGCACGGCCCGTTCCTGTTTTTCTTCAAAAGCTCAAAAACACCAAGTCAGAGTGTGGGAGGTCAGGCTGTGTTTTGGACGGGTCTTCAGAGTCACTATGGATTTTGGTATCTTGAGGGTTCCCAAAGTGCCTATGCGATGCAGCGGCGGCTTGCTGAGGATAACTTTGCTCTGAGTTGGACGTGGACAGTTGACACCGAATACCTCTACCACCGGATGGGAATGGGCTTGGATATCGGGGATATGATGAAGGTCAGCATGAATGAGCGGACGGGCCAGGGAAATGGGGGGCTGCAACCTTCTTATGGTGGTATCACCGATCCCCCTCTTTACATGAATCACATGGGCTGCCCCAGTCTGCGGATCTTTATGTTTGAACCTCCAACAGATCTCAGTGTGGTTCCAGCGGGTGGCCATCCGACCCTGGCTTGGACAGCTTCGCCCGCAGCAGGCATCACCGGCTACCACGTGTATCGCTCAGCCACGGAAGGTGGCCCTTACACACGCATCACCACCGACCCCGTGGCAGGAACAACCTACACGGATTCTTCTGTTTCCACGGGGTTGTGGCACTACATGGTTCGTGCCGTGCGTCTGGAAACTTCAGGGGGTGGAACCTTTTGGAACGCCAGCCTCGGCGTGACTCAAAGCCTGAATCTTGACAGTGCCCCGGCCCTTCCTCAAATCACCACCAATGTTCTCCCGGATGCGAATTGGGATTTGCCATACAGCTTTCAACTCGCGACGTCAGGAGGCACCCCGCTTTTTTCATGGGCGGAAGCAGGGGGAAGCCTTCCTCCCGGATTGGAACTCTCCTCGAAAGGCTTGATTTCAGGGAATGCGACCGCCGCCGGGGATTTCGCGTTCACCGTGCGTGCCACCGATCATTTTGGCCAGCAGGTCGAAAAAGCGCTTTCTCTCACTGTTCAATCAGAAAACCTTCAAACGTTATACCCGGAGGCGAACCAGTGGGCGAATTCGCTGAATACAACGGTCGGAAGTGCGAACGAATCAGGAATGAAAATTTCCGGACCAGCCTACCGTTGGCAGTCGCTCCTGCGTTTCGGGCTTTCGAATCTGCAGCCACATCACACCGTGCTCCGTGCCAAACTGGTGTTAACAATCTCCGAAAAAACACCGCCGGCCAACTTCATGCTCGTCAAAGCCGCCCTTAGCCAACTCGGAGCGGATTGGTCGGAATCGACTCTAACGATTGGCACGTTCCCGCCGGACGAATCCGGGATCGAGCCAGCCAGCATGTCAACCGAGGCACGGCCCTTTGAAACTGTGGAGTTTGATGTCACGGACCATGTGCTCCGGGCGCTGCAAAACAATCCCTCGCAAAAAATCACGTTCCGATTTTTCTCAACAACCCAGGCAGGCTTTGGAAATGAAGTGCATTTTGTGACTCGCAACGCTTCGGGAAATGCAAGGCCTCGTCTCATCATTGAAACCAGTGATGCGCCCAAGATCGCCGTGGTGACGCCCACGATTTCTCCGGCTGCCATCTCCCTGGGAAGTTCCCTTCAAATTGATACCGTGGTCACCCCCCTTCCGGGCAATGGACTGGTGTCGCTTCAGTGGGCAAAGGCCTCGGGGCCGGGTTCCGTGGTTTTTGGATCAGCCAATTCCGCTTCGACCAGTGCGACCTTTTCAAGTGCCGGAGATTATGTGCTGCGGTTGGCAGCTTCTGATGGGATTTTGAGCGCTACTCGTGATGTGAAAGTCCGGGTGCTCAATGTTCCCTCCCAAACGGCCCCCGCCGTTGGCCCCACCGATGGGTTGGTGCTTCGTGTTCCATTTGATGAAGCCTCGGGGACATCTGTCTCCGACGTTGGGCCGGCGCCTGCTGTGGTTGGAAACCTTGCAAGCATTGGCACCCCCGCGACGCTCCCGATCTGGGATCCGAATGCCGGAAAGATCGGTGGTGCTCTCAATCTGAATGGCACCGGACAGCGGGCTGAAATCCCGGACTCTGCCGGAAAACCCCTTGATGGCATGAGTCAAATGACCCTCTCCGTGTGGCTGAAAATGACGGCTCACAGCGGTCTCGCAACAGCGATTATTGTCAAACGGACAAGCGGAACCGCATCCACCACATCGTATGCTCTCACGCTGAGTTCAGCACGCCGGTTGACAGCGGCCATCGGCACAAGATCCCTCACCGGCAGCGCTCTGAATCAGTTGGCCATTGGGGAGTGGTATCATGTCGTTATGGTCTTTGATGGCAGCAATCCCACACAAAATCTCAAAGTGTATCTCAATGGTATGCCGGAAATATTTGGCCTTGCCGCATCGACAACCACCATTGCCAGGAGGGACACAACACCTCTGCGCATTGGCGATTACACGACCTCTGCCGTGGCAAGCTCCAGCTCGTTTAATGGCCTGATCGATGAAGTCCGGCTTTATAACCGCGCCCTCAACCAGGAGGAAATCACAGACCTTTACCGCGCGGCCCCGGCCAATGTCGGCCCTCAGATTCTTTTGGGGTCTGATGTCACTGGTGAAACAGGCCAGCCAATTGCTCTTGGGGCCTCGGTGAGTGATGATGGGCTCCCCGGGCCGCTGCAATTGCAATGGTCGCTGGCAAGTGGTCCAGGAAATGTGAGCTTTGCGGACTCTGCCTCGGCGTCAACCACGGTGACTGCGGATGCCTCCGGTGATTACGCCCTTCGCCTGTTTGCGAGCGACGGATCGATCACCACATGGAAGGACATGCTTGCCGTGGTGACGGGAGCCTCGATGAATTTCGGCTACCTCTCGTGGCTGGAGGCTAATAACCTGCCAACGGACGGAAGCGGCCTGGGAGCTCCCAACGCCAGCGCCGCGGGTGATGGCATTGCCAATGCGGTCAAGTATGCCTTGGGTCTGGACGCCGACTCAGCGGGTTACGGTGGACGACTCAGCACGGAGATTCTCGATGTGGCTGGTGAGGACCACCTCGCTTTGACCTATAAGATTCCCGATCCGGCCCTCACGGGCGTTGGCTATTCGGTCAAAGTGGGGGGAGATCTTTCGGCATGGTCGGAAGATGTCACGGTGGTTAGCGACACGATCGAAGCGGGCCTGCGAACCATCACGGTCCGCGATAACCAACCCGTCGGCCCGACCCATCCCAAGCGTTTCATCCGGCTGGAAGTCAACCTGGAATAGGCAGCACCATGTTAACACCCGAAGCGGGGCCGCACCCTTCATCCATTCCGCAAGCCCCTGTTCCTCCCGGCTATGCCTTGCGGGATGTGCAGTTGGAGTTAAGTCTAAAACCCTTCTGGGATAATTCCGATGCGACACGCGATGGCGTCTGCCGGGAGTTGTTCACGCAGTGGCTGCCGCTGCTGAGATATGCAGACACCGTTTCTGTGATGCTCCTTGTGGGGGATGGTAGCGAGATTCTGGAATACACGGGTGATTTGTCACAGGAAATGGAGTGGGCGCGTTACATCGGAACAGCAAATCCTCATCACTGGCCCCAGGGTCAACCCGCAAAAAACCCCGATCCCGATCATGAAGGCATTGGAAGAAATGTGGCGGCCCTGGACCCGGAGCGAAAAGATACTCACCAGCATGGTTATCTGTATCGCCCCAACCCCGCCCATTTTTCGTACGCGTGGCTGGCAGGTCTCGTCCGATCGCTCAAACGCATCGGTGAAGAAGTGACGGGAAAGCGGATTCTTGTGGGGGATATCTTTGACATCGGGCCGGAGTTTGCCAAATCCAAGTTCAAATACGAATGGCACCGGGAAATCCTTGGAAAAGGCGCGCTGTTCGGCGGTCAGTTTGTGTCATGCGAAGGGATTCTGGAGGCTGATTCGAGAACTTACGCCGGATATCCGCAGGGCATCCCGGCAGGCACGCCGTTCGGCGCATTTTTGGGGCGGCAAACCCGGCGGTTTTTTGAGGATTGTGGCTTGGATTTTTTGTGGCTCTCCAACGGCTTTGGCTTCGGTCTGGAGCCATGGTCGCTTGTTGGCCAAGTTTTTGACGGTTTGAAATTTGATCAAACCAACGCCGCCGGTGTCTCAGCCCGGATTCTCAAATTTTGGAAAAATCTGCGCAGTGAACTCCCCACACGATATCGCATCCGCACACGCGGAACCAACTTCGGGGTTGGGACAGATCTTTCTTCAGACGCGTCTCCCCTGCGGGAGATTTATGCCGGGGGGTTTGCCCTTGATGCGCCCGTCAACTCGCCATGGGCATCTATCGATCAGGATATCGGTGTCGAGCTCAGTGGTTGGATGGCACGCATTGCCCAAAGGCCAGGGGAAGGATACCGGTTCCGATTTTATATCCATGACCCTTGGTGGATGAATAGCCCGTGGTTGGATCGCTTTGAGCGGTCGGCACACGAGCTTGTCCTGCCGGGTGCTGTTTCCCGGCTGAAGGCGGATGGCACCGCGGAACCACCCTGCGACGTGGCCTTTCTTTCCGTTGATGACTCCTATGGCCGCCTGCCCCCACAGGTTCCCAATGAGGTCATCCCCCACTTGCTTCGCGTGCGTGAGCTTGTTCCAGACGGAGCCGGACCGCTGGTTTGGGTTTATCCGTTTGATGATTTTCACGACTACGTCCTCGGTGACGGCCCGCCGCGCCCGGAGTTGCCCATCTTTGGCGACTGGTTTGCCCGGAGTTTGATCAATGAAGGAGTGCCGCTCAATCAGGTGGCGGATGCATGTGAGTTTGCGCAGGCCGTCAACGCTGGACGGTTGCCAATCGGTGTGATTCCCGTATCGCCCGTGCCGCGTCCGGGGTCGGTTCACGAGATGGCACTGCAGGCCCATGTGGGAGCCGGCGGCGATGTTCTGCTCTACGGCCCTCTGGAGCCGGATTCTGAACTGACAAAAGTGCTCGGTGTTGTCCTTGCTGAGCCCCTGGAAGGAGACTTCCAATTGCTGGGTGATGACTCCCGCGTGATCCGTCACACCGCAACCTTCTCCGGTGGACCGTGGAGAGAAACGATCTCCAAATCTGATATCGAAGAACTTTGGTCAGCGTCGGCACAATGTGATGGTAAGGAACGCTTGGCCGGTTTGGTGCGCAAGACCGCCTCTGGCGGGCGTTGGGCCTGGCTGCGAGGCTCCCTCACCACAGCGGAGTTTGATCCTGCCAACCCAAAACCCATTCTGGGTCCTTTGCTGAAACCTTTGCCGCGGACAAAACATTTCCCCAGCGAACGATTTGCCCTGAAGGCGCTAAGCATTCTGGGTTGGTCATTTGGCATTAACCGGCAAAACGAAGATGCGCGCGCGCCCTTCACCGTGCTTCACCGGCATCGCAATGCGTTAATCGCAGGAAACTTTTTCCCTGCTCCACATGTTGAGCTTTCCCTGAGCACGCCGCTCGGAGCCCCGCTTTTTGTTCCCGCTCACAACACCATCGTGGACGGTCAGACCGTGATTCCGCACGGGCCAGCGGGGCAGCGGGAATGCCGTTGGTTTGTCGAAGGTCAGAAGTCGGGCACCATCCGCGCCCGATTGCTGCATCCGGGAATGCCGGAGATCCGGCGGCGCTATTTGATCAGCGGTCTCAAGAATGCCACGATCCGCTTTCTTCCTGAGCCCGAAACCGGTGAGGCCCTTCGTGTGGTTCTCAATCCCGTCTTCCCTTACTTCCTGGACAAAATTCATCCCACCAAAATTGAAGACTCGCCTTGGGGCCCGCTGATCACGGTGCCCCATGTGACGGGCGAGCTGCTTTTTGAATGGTAAATGTCCTTAACATATTTTCCTCAATCCCCACCCTTCCCAAATAAAAATGATGTTTCACTTCACCCGCTCAATCACCCTCAAAGGAATGGCCGTAATTGCCGGTTCTCTCGGACTCACGTTTCCCCTCTTTGCTACCACCTACTACGTGGATTACGCCGGTGGGAGCAATCAAGCCGACGGACTCTCCCCGCAAACCGCATGGAAGCACAGCCCCGGGGATGCCAAGGCCACAGACAAACCCAAGGCCGTGGCCTTGGTCGGGGGGGATACGGTTCTTTTCAAAGGCGGGGTGACCTACTTTGGGGAAATTGAGCTGACCGTCTCAGGCACCAAGGAGAATCCGATCACGTTGGATGGGAATTCTGCCGGCACGTATGGCGAAGGCCGTGCCATTTTGGACGGAGCACAAAAAATCACGGGATGGAAAACCGTCGAGTCACCAGAAGCCGTGCTCGGCAATCCGCGATGGAAAGACATTGTGTTTGCCGATCTGGACGTCGACCTCTCCAGTAATTTTGAGAACGACGGATTTGTCCTGCACCGTGATAACACGGTGGCCCGCCAAGCCCCGTGGCAACGTGTGTTTCTGATTGATGGCGAAAAGAAGGTTTTGCCAATCGCACAGCAACCCAAGCCGAAGGACGATTTTTATCCTGATCTTCCTGATGACTTTTTTGTCTCACCCCACCCCCTCGCTGACGACTACCCCCACAAAATTTATTATGAAGAAGGCACCATCGGGAACCGGACCGCTCCGCTGATTTCCATCACCTTTGGAGGACCCAATGCGCCGGTGATTCAGCCCCTCAATGGAGGAAAAATTTCTGTTGAGCTGGCCAAACCTGACACAATCACTGAGATCGGTTTCACCCTCTTTCGCCCGGCCTCCACAGCCGCTCCGGAACACATTGCATTTTTTGCGGATGGCAAAGAAGTCTACAAGGCCACGGTCAACACCAGCGAGATGCAGATGCAGCGTTTTGCTTTGCCGGCTCCCGTCGAAGCCAAAAAACTGACTTTTCAGCTTTTAACGTCAGACCCCAAAGCCCCGGCCTGGACAAAGTTTCAACAAATCGCGGCGTTCACGTCCAATGGCACAAATGTCATTCAACACAAGGTCTCTTCCGTGATCAAAGACGAAGAGCGTATCACCCAGGATGATCCGAAGTGGTATGACAGCATGTTTGTCGGCGTCCATGGCGGCAATAACCATGTGTATTTTGCCAGGGTGAAAAGCTATCAACCCGGCACGAACCGTCTTCAGATGCCTCATTTTGGCGGCACGACATACCCCACCACGAAGTATGCGCTTTTTAACTCACCCAAATTCCTCGAGCTGCCGGGAGAATGGTGTGTGCAACCCCTTGAGAAAGGAAAAGCCCGGGTTTTCCTTCTCCCTGAAAAATTGGAGAACGGGCAGCCGGCGAACATCGGCTACCCCGTGCTGAAAAATGGCATCGCGTTTGGCGATGGGGCTTCTCACATCCAAATCAGGGGCTTTCTCATTCAGCGGTTCTCCGCAGGTACCGGGGCGGTGTCAACCAAGGGACGCGGAGACTCAAAGTCTTCCAATCTCCTGATTGCCAATTGTGAAATCCGATTCATCAGCGGAAACGCAGGCATCAGTCTGAATCATGCGGAAGAGGTGGCAGTGGAAGATTGTCTGATCCATCATTGCCCGGGCTGGACGGTCGGCATTTATGTGAATCGTGTCAGCAATTTCCGTTTGAGCCGCAACCGTCTGGACACCAACTCCGGCTCAGGCATCCGTCATTACGAATCCAAAAATGGAGTCGTCGAAGACAATGTGATCCTGAACCACTTCGGCATGCACTCCTCCGCAATAAACCTCTATGAGGGCTGCCGCGATATCCGACTCGAAGGCAACTACATTCAAAACACAGTCGCCATCAATCGCAGTGCAGAAAATTTTGTGTTTCGTAACAACGTCATTGATGGGCTCGGCAAAACCACCGTGGCTGTGGCCATGTGGACCAGCGGGAAGGTTGGCGGACGGACCATCAAGAATCTTGAATTCGTGAACAACACGTTCGTCAACACGGATCTCAATGCGACGTGGTCAGCAGCGATCTTTGGACAACAAAAAGGGACCCCGGGTTCGCCGGAGGGATTGGTCATTCGGAATAATATCCTCGATGGCCTCGGTCAGGACCTGCCTGGCATCATCGAGAATAACATTTTTACGCGCAAGGTGGAGGACCGCTTCATGGGCAAGGATTGCGTGGTGGACACGGATCTGAACGCCCTGTTCATCAACCCGGCGGAAGGTGATTTCCGCCGCAAGCCGGGTGGACCCAAAATGGATGTCGGCGCAAATGTTCCTCCGCCTTCGGTCGTACGAGCGCCCGCTCCTTGATTCGTGCCTTGGTTATGTGCCCCAACGGGGCACTATCCTTTAGCCCGGGGCAAGCGCCAGCGCCGCCCCGGGTCTCGGAAAAATTCCGTCCCTGCCCTGTCAGGGCAGCATCCCGTGCGGGTGCGATTAAAATTGGGTGAGGTTGGTTTGTTGTGAGCCAGTGATGCATTTGGGAACCAAAAGTGGGCGGTCAAGGGACTGACGCGCCCTACCCTGGGAACATACGACGCGTCCTCCATAGCTTTAGCGAAGGAGGAGCTGATGCAAGCGCGAAGCGCCCCTCGGTGGTAGGGCTGGGCCGTCTCCTCCTTCGCCGAGGCTTCGGCGGGACAAGCATTGACAGCCCACTTGTCTCTTGTGAAATTCAAGACGGACGGAGAATTCCAGGAAATCAGGGCCGGCTCCATGACCTCCCCCAGCTTTAATCGAACCCATTCCACCCTGACCCTCCATTTTATTGCGGGCATTTTTGCGGGCTTCAGCTGACAATTGCCATCTATGGCCAATGAGTTTTTGAAGAATGAGGTTTTGTTCGGTGCAGATTCTTTTGAAGGCATTCTCTCTGTCGAAAGGGCAGGGGATGAGGAGGTGGATGTTTACCTCCGCAAAGACGGAGAGACGGTTGTTGAAAGACATTCCTTAGCGCCGGTTCTGTGGATCTCCGGCGGAGGGCCCGGCAGCACAGCTCTCAAAGGCGACCTGGACCTGAATCACTTGGTGGTCGCCAATGGATGGAATGATTTTCAGGAGATTCAGAAAGCCCTCAAAGCCGGCCGGCGCGACTACTTCACTTGGAATGACCCTGCCACCCAGTATTTGGTGACCACCGGGCGCACTCTGTTTAAGGGATTGGAATTTGCCGACCTCCGGCGGCTTCAGCTCGACATTGAGACAAACACCACGGAGGGATTTGATTTCCCGAATCCTGCGCGGGATCCACTTGCGGCTGTGGCCCTTAGTGATTCTTCAGGTTGGGAGGATCTTCTCCTGGTGGACGCCGGTGATCCCAACTCAGAAAAAGCGATTCTCGAAAAGGTTGGGCGTTTGATCATTGAGCGGGATCCGGATGTGATTGAAGGGCACAACATTTTTAAGTTTGACCTCCCGTACCTGGCCGCCCGCGCCAAGGTCCACAAATTGAAATTGGGATGGGGCCGGGGAGGCAGGCCACTGACTTCGCGTGCCTCCCGCCTTCAAATTGCCGAACGCACCATCCAATATGATCGATTCGCTGCGTATGGCCGTCATATCGTGGACACGTTTATTCTCGCGCAGCACTATGACGTGGCAACGCGTGAACTGGATGGTTATGGGCTGAAAGGGGTGGCGACACACCTGGGGGTTTCGGAACCTGACAGAGTCCTTCTGGACGGTGACGATATCGCAAAGGCCTATCGGGCCGGAGATCAGGATTTTCGGACGTATGCTTTGCAGGACGTCAGAGAAACGCGATCGGTTTCGGCCGCATTGAGTCAGAGTTATTTTATCCAAGCAAAGATTTTCCCGCTGAACTATCAGGACGTGATCCTTCGTGGAAACGCCACAAAAATTGACTCTCTGTTTCTGCGGGAGTATCTGCGTCAGGGTCACTCCATCCCTCTCCCGCCCGCAGTGGAAAGTTTTGAAGGAGGTTTGACGGATATCTTCGCGACAGGGGTTTTGTCCAATGTCTGGCATTGCGATGCATCGTCACTCTATCCCTCCATTATGCTTGCCTACGGGATCACCCCCTCGCGGGACGTGTTGGGCATTTTCCTTGGATTGTTGGCGGACCTGCGGGCTTTTCGCCTTCGCGCCAAGACGGAAGCGCGTGAGGCCGCTGATGCCACGACCAAATCCCGTCTGGATGCCCTCCAGAACACGTTCAAGATTCTTATCAATTCGTTTTACGGTTACCTCGGATTTGCTCAGGGACACTTTGCCGATTTTGATGCGGCTCGTGATGTGGCTGCGCGGGGGCGTCAGGTCCTAAACGAGATGGTGGACTGGCTGCGTGAGGCAGGGGCCAAGGTCATCGAAATCGACACGGATGGCGTTTATTTTCAGCCGCCCGCCGGAACCACCCCCGAAGCCCTGGATCAGGGAATGGCCAAAATTTTGCCCGAGGGGATCGACGTTGAGTTCGGTAAAAAATTCCAGGCGATGTTCAGCTACAAAGCAAAAAACTACGCCTTGCTGGAGGATGGTGGCCGTATGGTGATCAAAGGGGCCGCGCTGAAATCCCGTGGCATGGAGCCCTTTCTTAGGGAGTATTTGAGCGGGATGCTTCGCGAGCTCCTGGAAGGACGCCCCGAAGGCGCTGCTGCCTTGGAAGCCAAATACCGCGAACGGCTCGAATCCCGCAAAATCCCAATCACCCAACTGGCCCGCACGGAAACGCTTCAGGATTCGCCCGCCGCTTACCTCAAAAAAATTTCAACCTCCTCCAGAAATCGCTCAGCGGCGTTTGAGATCGCCCTCAAAAGCTCTCGGAACTACTCCGCGGGCGACCAAATCCGTTATTACATCACCGGTGATCGAAAAAAAGTCACCGCCTACGAAGCCGCCAAACCCCTCCACGAACACGATCCGTCCCAACCGGATGAAAACCTTGCGTATTACTCAGGTAAGCTGTCCGAGCTTGCCGACAAATTCGCTGCCTTTTTCCCCAAAAGGGATGAGCTATTTTAGTGGTGTTGTGGTGTTCGCCGACATTTGACCGGGGGCGGCTGCTTGTGTAGTCTTAAACACATGCAATCCACGCGACGCGTTTTTCTTCGATCTGTGGCAGGTGCCGTTGGTGCCGCCCCGTTTATTGGCTTGGAATCCGCCAGAGCTTCCGAGCTCTCGGTGACTCAGCGGAAATTCGGGCGTCATGATGAAATGGTGAGCGTGGTCGGGCTTGGAGGGCAAACGCTTGGCCAAGCCGAAAGCATTGATGAAGCACGGCGGATTGCCCGTCATGCGATTGATGTCGGCATCACCTTTTTTGACAATGCCTGGGATTATCATGGCGGCAGGGCCGAGGAGTGGATGGGCTATGCGATTGCCGATGGGTGGAGGGACAAAGTCTTTCTGATGACCAAGGTTTGCACGCATGGGAAACCTCTCCCGGATGGCGGTAAAGAAGGAGCCATGCAAATGCTTGAACAATCCCTCAAGCGGCTCGGCACCGATCATCTCGACCTCTGGTTGATTCATCAGATCGAAAATGAGGGCGAAGTGGACAAGGCTTATGGACCTGGCGGCGTCATCGAAGCCCTTGACCTCGCCAAACAGCAGGGAAAAATCCGCTACACCGGCTTCTCCGGTCATACCGATCCCGAAGCTCATCTAAAAATGCTGCGCGGCGGCTACGAGTTCGATGCCTCCCTCATGCCTGTTTCCGCCCTCGGGGCGCTTAGTTCACGGAAATTTGAGGAAGTCGTTATGCCGGAACTCGTCAAACGCAATGTGGCCGTTCTGGGAATGAAAGGTTTTGGCGGTAGCAAGCGGGCGCATCTCCACGGCCTTGTGAATCCGGAGACCGTCCTTCGCTACAGTCTGAGTTATCCGCAGGTCTGCACCCATCTCATAGGTATGGACAAATATCCTTTTATCGATCAAGCCGCGCTGGCCTCGTCCAAAACCCCGATGACCGTGCCTGAACGGGAGGCTTTCAAAGTGGCCATCGCGGAACGGGGGGGTGCCGAATATGCGGTTTATCTTCAAGAAGGCTACCGTGACGGTTGCTGCGGCGGCTCCTCGATTGCCTGAGTTTGTTCTCGCTTGAAAAGTTAGAAAAGTCCCTGGCGGTCCATTTTGGCCACCAAGGCTTCCGTTCCGGCCAAGGCGAGGTGGTTGTCTCGTTAATGAATGGACGTTCGGCGCTGGCGGTGCTTCCCACCGGGGGAGGCAAGTCGATTTGCTACCAACTGCCCTCGGTTCTTTTGGAGGGCCTCACGCTGGTGATCTCCCCCTTGATTGCTCTGATGAAGGATCAGGTGGATGTGTTGAAAGCCCGGGGAATTGAAGCGGCGAGGCTGGACAGCACGCTGAGCGGGGAGGAGGTGCTTCAAATATATGACGGAATGAAATCCGGGCGTCTGAAAATTCTCTACGTCGCACCGGAGCGCCTGGTGAATGAAAACTTTGTCCTCAAACTTGCGGACACAAAAATATCGCTATTGGCCATTGATGAAGCGCATTGCATTTCCGAATGGGGGCACAATTTCCGCCCCGAATATTTGCGGCTTTCCAAAGTGGCAAAAAAACTGGGAATCACCCGAGTCCTGGCCCTCACCGCGACGGCCACGCCGGAGGTTTGTCAGGATATCTGCAAGGAATTTGCGATTGCTGATACGGACTTTGTCAGAACATCCTTTCATCGGCCGAATCTCTCTCTGAACATTTCTCCGGTGGCGGTTGAAGAGCGTGACGACCAATTGATTGAGGCCCTTCGTTCCGTGGGCAGGAAGCCCGCCATCGTTTATGTGACCCTTCAGAGGACCGCCGAGCAGGTGGCGGCGTTGTTGGTGCGGAATGGGTTCCTCGCCAAGGCTTACCATGCCGGTTTGGCCGATGAGGTGCGGTCCTTGGCTCAGGAGCAATTTATGACCGGAAAAGTGGAGGTCATTGTCGCAACGATTGCTTTTGGGATGGGGATCGACAAATCCGACATCCGATCCGTGATTCATTACAATCTGCCGAAAACGCTGGAAAATTATCAGCAGGAGATCGGGCGGGCGGGCCGGGATGGGCTCCCTTCCCACTGCGAGCTGCTGGCCTGCGGAGATGATCTGACAGTTCTTCAAAATTTTATCCATGGGGACCGCCCGGAAGAAGCCGGGCTGAGGATGGTGGTGGATCACCTGCTGCGCCAGGGTCAGGAATTTGATATCAGCCGGTACGAGCTTTCCCGTGCCTCGGATGTCCGGCCGCTTGTTCTGGAAACGGTTATCACCTACCTCGAGCACGAAAACATTCTTGAACCTCTGGGCGCGATTTACACCACGTTTCAAATTGGTTTCCAACATTCTGAAGATCGTGTGGTGGCGGGTTACTCTGGAGAGCGGCAACAATTCCTCAAGAGTCTCTTTGCCCTTGGAAAAAAAGGCCGCCGCTGGTTGACGCTGGATATCGCGGCAGCCTCAGAGGCTTTGGGACAACCCCGCGAACGGATCATGAAAGCTCTCAGCCACCTGGAAGAAGGCGGAGACATCGAACTCAAACCGTCAGGAGTGCGCCACCGTTTCCGGCTGTTGGATGGGGCCACCAAACGAAGTCCGGTGGAGGTTGCGAAGTGGTTGTCCGGGCTTTTTGCAAAACGGGAAACCAAGGACCTGGAGCGGCTCGAGCAGGTTGTGGAATTAGCTGCCTCTCCCGGATGCACCACCGCAAGCCTGCTTGGTTATTTTGGCGAAGCAATGGAAAATCCCTGCGGGCATTGTGGCAATTGCCGGAATCCCGGAACGGCGCAAAAAACTCTTCCAACGACCTCCCCGCGTGCGCTGACTTTGGAAGATTGTAAAGTCATTCACGACCTTGCGAAAGAGAGGTTGCCAGCCCTCCTCTCACCAAGGCAACAAGCCCGCTTTTTGTGTGGGATCTCCAGCCCTGCCACTTCAAGAGACCGGCTGTCGAGACACCCGTCCTTCGCCTGCTTCGAAGACGTGCCTTTTGAGCTGGTCCTGGAGGCCTGCACGAAATAGCAGGCCGGAGCCAGTCCTCAGAGCCCGGTGGAAATGAGCTCGAAAATTTCTGTGTTATCAGAAAAACCATTAAGCTCCTCAGAGCCCGGCCCGACGGCCACAGCCAGCGCATCTTCGGCAACGCCCAGGGCCACGGGTGAGGCGACAGCTGCCG
>JBGSPC010000130.1:0-2533 GCA_041738805.1 Terrimicrobiaceae bacterium
ATCAAACGACGACCAAAGCACCGCTTGCATCACGCCAGAAAATAAACTAAAAAAACCTCATCCGAAGTGGTGCACTTTGATGTGACCACAGGTGGTGCACTTTGATGTGACCGGCGAGATTTTTTCGAGGCCGATCAAGAAGCGGAAAACAAGGTTGTGGGCTTCCCGGTCGCTCAATAGATGAAGTTTTTCCCTTTCAGCCACAACGGCTCTGGTAGGCAAAATTTTCCGCTTGGCCTCAAATTCGGACTCCGCCTCAAATGCCCGGTAGCGTGCTTCTCGAACTGCTTCTCGATAATCGGAGGTGCCAAGGGCCTTGCGGATGATTTGTGTCTTCCCGTAGAATGGGCGCACTTCCTTCGGGACTCGGATATTGAGGTAATAACGCCCTTTTCGGCAGAGCAAACCTGTCTGGCGTGGCATTGGAATCAGTCGGCGTTGTGTGTCATTTTTGTGTGCCATAACGACTTTTCGACTCCTGATGTTCAAGGACTTACTTCATTTTCAAGACCTTGCAAGAAAATGGCGGAAGGGGTGGGATTCGAACCCACGGTGAGATTTCTCCCACGCTCGATTTCGAGTCGAGTGCCTTAGACCGGACTCAGCCACCCTTCCTGTTGTTAATCAACGACTTGCGAGAATGACGGAAAAGAGAATTTGATTTTTATACGGTCAGTTTCTACGGTTATCGTGTTATGAGCACAACCGAAACTTCGGAATCCTTGGGAAAGGTTGCCGTTTGGACGCCGACAAAAGTTCAATTTCTCTACCGCCATCTTAACGGTCGTTACTATGTCCGAACCTTCGCCGGGGGCAAGGAAAAATGGGCCAGTCTCAAGACCACTCTCCTCACGGTGGCCAAGAACCGTATGAGGGAGCATATCGATGCGGCTGAGCGGATGAAGGCCTCCGGGGAGGCAGCTGAGGCATCGGGGCCTTTGACTTTCGGCGAGGCGCTGTCCACCTATCGGGACCGTCTGGCCTCATCCAATGTTCGCCCCAATACCAAGGCTTTTCGCGAGGCCGGCATCAAGCTTGTGCTGCGTTCATGGCCGAAAATCGAACAAATGAACGTTCGCAGAATCACCTCCCGGATGGTAGAGAGTTGGCTGCGGGACTTCTGCGCGGGGGCGAAGCCCTACGTTCCCAACAAGGCCAAAACGCCTGCCAGAAATTCAACGGGTGCTAGCGCGACCACCATAAAATGCGCTCTTGCCGCTGTCCGGCTCGTTCTGGATGTTGCGGTTGACACGGGGCACTTGTCTGCAAATCCCGCAAAAAATTCATCCGTCGCCACCACCCTCAGCACAATTCTGAAGCAGGTTCGCCGGAGCAAGGTAGAGTCAGGCACTCTTATCTTGCCCTCGAAGGAGCAGTTCCTACAGCTGGTTGATTGCATCCGCAGGGCGGGGGTCGCCGAATGCCGGGCTGCAGCTGATTATGTCGAGTTCATTGCGTTTTCGGGAGCGCGCAAAAATGAAGCGGCCAATGTTGATTGGTCGGATGTGGACTTTGACCGTGGTACCGTTCATCTCCGATTCACAAAAAACGGGGAGGCCAGGCTAGTCCCTATGACTGATGAGATGCGATCCCTTCTGGAGGGCATGAATCAGAAGCGCGTGAGAGGAGAATCGGCGGATGGCGTACTGCGCGTGAAGGAAGCTCAGGGATTTATTTCAAGTGCCTGCAAAAAGCTTGGGATCCCCAGGTTTACTACCCACAGCCTGAGGCATCTGTTTGGGACAGCCTGCTTGGAAGCAGGAGTTGATGTGCGAACCGTGGCAAAATGGCTGGGACACAAGGATAATGGTGCCCTGCTGCTTAAAATCTACTCCCATGTTCGCAGTGACCATGAGGAGTCAATGATCAAACGTGTTCGATTTAGCACTTGATCCGTTCCTGTATTTTCAATCCTGGCGGACCGGACGCACAAAAAACTGGTTTCATCCCCAATTAGAAACCGATGCGTCATACCTTCGAATCCTACCTCAGGAGCCGTAGCTCATGTCCATGTAGGCTTCGTCCACGCTGGCTTGCTCGGACGACGCCACAAAACCAGATCAGCAGCTCCATGATCGCATGGGACTCCGGGCGGTAGGCATCCATGTGTCCAGCGACAGTTATTTTTCCCCATTGTGATGTGGCAAAGTGGTGGGCGTTGGCTGTGTGGCTTTGGGTTGGACCGGGGGGCGCTGATCGGGTTGGAGGTCGGGCGGGGCACGACGGTAGCAGCTCTCCAGCCGTGGGACAGGCAACAACCACCTCTGATTACCGCGGGCGTGCATTTTTCCGGGATGCTGTCCATGATCCATGACCGTCAGGCCGTAATCCGTTCGATCCCTTCCACCGATGACCCGCGAAAAAATCACGCTTTCCCAGCTCGAATCGTTTCTCTTCAAGTCAGCGGACATCTTGCGCGGGAAGATGGATGCTTCGGAGTTCAAGGAATTCATCTTCGGCATGCTCTTCCTCAAGCGCCTGTCGGATGAGTTCGACTTGAAACGGCAGTCAATAAAAAAGGAATTTGCTCATC
>JBGSPC010000139.1:0-15794 GCA_041738805.1 Terrimicrobiaceae bacterium
TCCAACTCCACGTGCACGATTTCCTTTTCCCCACTCTCACTCCCCACGTACCGATACCCTCTTATTCCTATTTTCATTGCTCCCATCTTGCTCCTTTTCTTCCCTCATCCCCATTGTTTGATGGAGAGCCAGAAATCTCCGAAGAGACAAATCCCGGATGGTCGACGCCTCATGGGTATGGGCAACAAACCATGGGCATGGAATTTCTGGAGTCTTACTGAAGGATTTTGCATGACGGATCGTTCCTTCCACGCCTAACTTATTTCCATGCCGTAGAATCCGGCCACACCCACGCCAAAGGAAAAACCATGACGACCTACGTTTACGAAACCCTGCCCGCCAAAAAGAGCGAAAAACCAAGGCATTTTGAGATCCGTCAAAGTATGAAAGATGCACCACTCACCAAACACCCCGAAACAGGGGAACCTATAAAGAGGGTAATTCTTGGTGGTTTTGGACTCCTGCAAAAAGGCAAACCCTCTCCGGCAACTCCAAAAGGAGGTTGCGGTTCGGGATGTGGGTGTCATTGAAGGCCCACCATTCAGCCGGCGAGGCGTTTTTAGATCCAGACCATTTTTTCTCTTCGCCCGCCTGCGGCCATCCTCGCTGAACTGCCTTTCATGGCACTTCGGCGGGGGCCACGATCCCCTTATGGTATAATCGCCGGGCCATGCAACCATAGGCTTTGAATTTTGTACCCCCGGCACTCATACGCTGCTTTTTATCAGATCGGAGCCCCGCTGCGCCCTAAGATCCAGCTTGCTTTTTTGCGCTGACAATGACAATATTTACCACCTTTTTTATGAAATCCCAATTCACGAGAGTTCTGTGCCTGCTCGTGGGACTGACCGCCATTTTTCCCGACTCGCAGTCTCGTGCCGATGAGACCTCTGATCTCTTTCTACGCGCCTACCAACAGTATCAGGCCGCGGAAAAGCTGGAGGGGGAATCCGATCCACGCCGTGCTCTGCTAAGATATCGCGAGGCAGAATCGTTGCTCGCGGAAATTGCCTCCTCAAGTCCGGATTGGCAACCACTGGTAGTCGAATATCGCCTTAAGAGAACACGTGAGAGCATTGCCAAGATGGAAAGCCAAACAGCGGGCTTGCCGCCCTTGGAGGAGGAACTGGAAGGACCGCTCCCCTCAAAACCAGAAAGCGGCCAGCCAACCGCTGCACCGGCCACCGCACTACCTCCAGTGACAACAACCCCGGGAACACGCCAGGCCCGTCCGCCTGCTTCGCAAACTATCCCACCCGCCACCTCTTCCGATTCTCCAACCCTCGCCAATGCCTTGCGTGAGCTTGTGGCCGCTAGAAAAGAACTTTCCACCCTCCGGGCGGATAACAAAAAACTCAATGACCGTTTGGAAAATGCCACGGCTGATCTGAAAAGCGCCCGGGTGGAGGTGGATCGCACAAAGGTCAACGTGGTGGAGCTAAAGTCCCAACTGGCCCAAGCGACGAATGCCATCGAGAACAGCCGCAGAGATGGCGGCAATCTTTCCGATGTCCGTGCGGAGAAAGAAAAAGAAATGGCCGTCTTTTTACGAAAACTCTCCGAGGCGGATGCGGACGCCGAGGTCCTTCGTGAGGAAAATGAAGCCCTGATGGCAAAGCTAGAGCGGGCCTCGGAAATTATCACGGCGGGTGACAAGATCCGGGAATCCCTCCTGGAAGAGCGCAAAACCCTGGCCCAAACTCAAAACATGTCTGCTGACGATGTGACCGCTGCCCGGAAAAAACTTGCGGAGGCCGAAGCAAAAATTGAAGAGGCAAAATCAAATGCTGCGGCAGCTGAGTCCAAATTGATCGAAAAAACGGAAGAACAAAAACTCGCCCTTCAACAAGAGCAAGAAAAAGCAAAAGCGGCTGCGGAGGAGTTGACCAAACTCACCACAGTGAATGCAGACCTTGCCAAGCAGCTGGCTTCCGCCAAAGAATCAGGGGCCAACAAAAAAGAGGTGGATCGCCTGACAGCCGAAAATGCGGAGATGGCCGCAAAGCTCGCGGAGGCCGGAAAAAAACTCACGCAAGAAGGCCGGGACATCGCCATCACAGCCCTGCAGAGTGAATTGAACGGCGTGAATGATCGCCTTTTGGAAGCCCAATCCCAAATTGCCGTCCGTGATAAAAAAATCGAGGATCTGGCAGGTGAACTGGACCAAACCTCCGCCGAACTTGCCAGGCTTCGCTTGCTGCCGGAACCAACCTCTGATGAAAGAAACCTTCTTGCCGAAAATGATCTGCTCCGCGGGATCATCCTCAGGCAAATCAAACTCCAGAACCAGCGCGATGAAGCCCTTCGCAACCTCGAAGGTGAACTCGTTCACCTGAAAGTGAAATCTGAAAATCTCAATGTCCAGCTCGCGATTCTTGGCTCTCCTGTTTTGGAACTGAACCCCGAGGAGCGCGCCCTCTTCAAGGACCCTGTCGCCCTGCTCACGGATCCCCAAACAGATAAACTTGAGGTGAGTATGGCGATCACCAAACCCACGGACCAGGAGGCCACAGCCAATCTGAAAGAGAAGACGGCTCAAGGAGCTGCTGACTTGACAGACGAATCTAGGGGTCTTGTCCGAGAGGCTCAAGACCTCTTTAACCAGAAGAACTACGCGGAGGCGGAAAAAGTTTATCTCAAAATCGCACAATCCCTGCCCGACAATTATTTTGTGCTTTCCAATCTCGGCGCCGTTCAGATTGAAGCCGGCAAGCCCGCTGCGGCAGAAGTGGCCCTTGCAAAGGCCATCTCAATCAGTCCGGAGGATTCCTTCGCTCAAACCCACCTTGGCATCGCTTTCAGTCGCCAGGGTCGCTTTGATGAGGCCCAGGCCGCACTCACCAAAGCCATCGAACTGAACCCTGCGGACGCCATTGCCTACAATTACCTGGGTGTCTGCCTTGCTCAGAAAGGTGACCAGGATAATTCCGAAGCCAATCTCAAAAAAGCGATCGAAATCAACGGCGAATACGCCAATGCGCATTTTAATCTGGCTGTCCTTTATGCAACCGGCAAGCCACCTTCTCTCGAACTGGCGAAAGAGCATTATCAACTCGCCACCAAATTCGGCGCGGCCCCCGACCCCTCGCTCGAGCAGTTGATTCAATAAGCTCTCTTCGGCTGCCTTTCCTCCCGGCAGTTGAACGACTCCCGTTTCTCTTCCGTCCGGGGCAACAATCCATCACAACCCATTTATTCCATGAACCACCGTCTCCAACGAGTCTCTGAAATCCTCAAGCGGGAATTGGGAACCATCATCCACCGCGAGATCACTTTTCCAGTGCCGCTTGTCACCATCAGCGCCGTGGATATCACCCCCGACTTAAAAAATGCGCACGTCTTCGTGAGTGCTATTGGCGACGACAATCAAAGGGGGACAGTCCTTTCACTTCTGGAAAAGAATCGGGTCACCATGCAAAGAGAACTCGCCAAACGAATTGTCCTGAAGCAGACTCCGCACCTCCATTTTAAGTTTGATGATGCCATCGAGCGCGGAACCCGTGTCCTAGGCATCCTTGACGAGCTTGGACTGAACGAATGACGAACTTTCAAACGATCGATGCGGCTTTACAAGAAGCCGGGACCATCCTTGTGGTAAGCCACATGAGGCCGGATGCGGATGCTCTCGGATCGACACTGGCGTTTGCGATTTACCTCCAATCCCTCGGCAAAAAAGTCACGGCATGGAATGAAGACGGGGTTCCCGAAAAATTCCAATACCTGCCAAAGCACCAGTTGCTCACCAAACCACCCGCCACACCGGAGAGTTTTGATGTCGTTCTAGTGATTGATAATTCCAACAAAAAGCGGATCGGCACCCCCCTGGCGGCCATTTCTCATGCCGGAGTTTGGATCAACATTGATCACCACGTCAGCAACGATCAGTTTGCAGATCTGAATTATGTGGACCCCACTGCTCCTGCCACAGGCCAGATCATCTTCGAATACTTTGAGGCTCTGAAGATCCCGATCACACCGGACATTGCAGGAAATCTTTTTGCCGCCATCTCAACCGACACGGGCTCGTTCCAATATCGGGGCACTGACCGCCGCACTTTTCATGCCGCCGCACGACTCGTGGAAAGCGGCGTGAAAGTCGCTGACCTTTCGCTGGCCATGTATGATTCCCAACCCAGACGGCGCCTCAATCTCCTGAAGCATGCGCTGAACACCGCCCGGTTTTTGTGTGATGACCGAATTGTCACGTTTTCTCTATCCCTGGGTGATGTCGCCGCTCTGGGCGTCCTGCCCGAGGATAATGAGGGGATCATTGACCACCTCCGTTCTGTGGACTCCGTGGTTGCGGCCGTGTTTTATGAAGAACTCAATGACGGTCTTGTGCGGGTGAGCGCGCGATCCAAAGATCCCCAGGTGAATGTCTCCACCATCTGCACCCAATTTGGTGGCGGCGGGCACCCTCTCGCCGCAGGAACCCGGATCCGTGGTTCCCTTGCCGAGATCTCTGAAAAATTCAACAGCGCCCTTTGCGAGGCAATCTCCCATGGAAATTGATGGTGTTCTCCTTGTAGACAAGGCTCCCGGGATGACGTCCCACGATGTGGTTGCCATCAGCCGGCGGGCTCTCGACACCCGGAAAATCGGCCATTGCGGGACTTTGGATCCACTCGCCACAGGCCTCCTGATTCTGACCGTCGGCCGTGGCACCAAGATCCAGGACCTTCTCATGAGTGAGGACAAGGAATATGAGGGCACGATGAAGCTCGGGCTGACCACCAGCAGTCAGGACTCGGACGGGGAGCCCCTGGAGGAACTCCCCGTTCCCGATCTCAGCCAGGAAGACATTGAGACGGTTTTCAACAAATACCGTGGAGATTTTTATCAGATGCCTCCGATGGTTAGCGCCATTAAAAAAGACGGTGTCCCTCTCTACAAACTGGCGCGTCAGGGCAAGCACGTTGAACGCGAGCCACGTTTTGTTCACGTGTATTCCTCGGCCATCCTCGCGTTGCGATTGCCTGAGATTGATTTTCGTGTGGTGTGCAGCAAAGGTTTCTATGTCAGGACGTTTTCTCATGATATCGGGGAGTCGCTCGGCTGCGGGGCACATCTCGCCTCCTTGCGCCGCACAAAATCCGGCAAGTTTTCAGTGGAGGGTGCGGTCACGGTTGATGAGCTCAAGAGCCTCTCCTGCGAATCTCTCCGCTCCCGCGTGATGAGCCTGCCTTCCGTCTCAAGACTTCGGGGGGCGTGACGCCTGAGGCCGAGGAAGCCATGACTATTCTCACGAACACTGGCCAGCTTTCAGAAATTGCCGGGCCGGTTTGTCTGGCAATCGGTGTTTTTGATGGGGTCCACCTTGGCCACCAGGCTGTGCTCCTTCGGGCATGGGATGACGCAAATTCCCTGGGTGGGACAGCGGTGGCCATCACTTTTGACCCCCACCCTGTCAAAATTCTGAGACCGCAATCCGCGCCCCGGCTGCTCACCTCCACCGCCCACAAACTCCAACTCATTTCCCAATTGGGCTATTCCTTTGCGCTGGTGATTCCGTTTGATGAGAAGATGGCAACCACATCGGCGGAAGACTTTTTGGTTTCGCTCTATCAGCCAACCCGCCAACTTGCTGAGATTGTTGTGGGTTGTGGCTGGGCATTTGGAAAAAACCGAACCGGATCAGTCGAGCTCATTCGACAAATCGGTGCCAGGGAGGGCTTTCTCGCCGTGGAAATTCCCTCCGTGGAAACAGAGGGTCACCCCGTGAGCAGCACACGCATCCGGCGGGCGATCGAGGAAGGCGATTTAGAAGCTGCGGCGACCTTCCTTGGCCGACCATACACCATTTTGGGAACGGTCATCCCCGGCAAGCAACTTGGACGAACTCTCGGCTTCCCCACCGCCAACTTGCGTGCCCACAGTGAACAATTTCCTCCGAATGGTGTTTACGCGGTGCAAGCCGCTGTGGCCGGAAAACAGATCTCCGGAGTCGCGAATATCGGTGTCCGCCCAACCATCGAGTCCCGGGGCGAACGGCTCCTTGAAGTCCACCTGCTCGATTTCAAGCAGGACGTGTATGGACATGACATCGAAATCACTTTCGTTTCACGGCTTCGGGATGAGCAAAAGTTTTCCTCTCCGGAGTCCCTCATCTCGCAAATAAAAATAGATATCGCGGCGGCTACCAAGATCTTCAAAAACCGGAGCACCAAAGAAGGGTCCGCCGCATTTTTCCAGGATAGGGTTAATTCGTGACAGGAGCTGGCAGGTTTATTACTTATCCCGAAATGCCGGATCCTCATTGTTCGTTTTCCAAGACTGCTGAGCTGTTGCTCAAAGCAGTCTCCTTGCTGACAGTCCTTGTTATTATGGGCTGCAGCCCCCCGGAGTCCGATGCGGCACCCCCCGCTCCCAGCGTCACCGTGGCGCCGGTTCAAGAGCGCACGATTCAGGATTTTGTAGTATTCACCGGCCGCACGGAAGCGGTGGAGTCTGTGGATATCAGGGCCCGCGTGAGCGGATACCTTACCGAAACCAAATTCAAAGATGGCCAGGAGGTCAAAAAAGGCGATGTGCTTTTTGTTATTGATCCTCGCCCGTATCAAGCCGACGAGGAGCGCGCCAAGGCAGAGTATGATCAAGCGCAGGCCGACCTCCAGCTTTCGGGAATTGAATACACGCGAGCGTCGGAACTCCGCAAAAAAAACACCATTTCCGCCTCGGATTTTGATGCAAAAGCGGCAGCCTATCTCAAATCTCAGAGCCGCCTGGCGTCCGCGAAGGCGAGTTGGGATACGACCAAACTCAACCTGGAATTCACAACGATCAGGTCCCCCATCAATGGAAGAACGAGCCGTGCGGCCGTGACGCAGGGAAATTTGGTCACGCCCGATATGAAAGCTCCTCTGACGGTGGTGGTTTCAACGGACCCGATGTACGCTTACGCAGAGGTCGATGAGAGGCAACTCATGCGCTATGTCCGGCTGAATCAGGCAGCCGCTGAGTCCGGAACTCTCAAAGATGAACCCGAAACCCCCATTGAATTGCAATTGGCTGATGAGCAGGGATTCCCCCACCTTGGTCTCATCGATTTTGCCGACAACCGGGTCAATGTGGAAACCGGAACCATCACCATCCGAGGCGTATTCGATAACAAGACCAGCCTCCTCGGTCCGGGGCTTTTTGTGAGGCTCAGGTTTCCCGGTGGTGACAAGTACCAATCGCTGCTTGTTCCTCAAGAGTCCATTGGCACCGACCAAGGGCAGAAATTTGTGTTTGTGGTGAATCTGGACGGCATTGTTGATTACCGGCGGATCGAGCCCGGGGCCTTGCAGGAAGACGGCTGGCGGGCCGTGAAAGGAAATCTCAAAGCGGGAGAAAAGGTTATCGTGGATGGTCTCATCAAAGCCCGTGTTGGTGAGAAGGTGGAAACCTCACCCTGGGAGGCGGAGGCCGCCACTCCGGCAGTCACTCCCTCCCCTTCTCCCGTAAAGTGAATATCAGCCACTTTTTTATCGACCGCCCGATTTTTGCGGCGGTGCTTTCGATCCTGATCACGATTGTGGGAGGGGTCGCTCTCATGACACTCCCGGTCGCCCAGTATCCGGAAATCACACCCCCCAGCGTGCAAGTGGCCACGGCTTATCCGGGAGCTGACGCCAAAACCGTGGCCGAGACGATCGGTGCCCCCATTGAGCAACAGGTCAATGGCGTTGAGAACATGCTTTACATGTCCTCTCAGTCCAACAGTGATGGCACCTACAGCTTGACGGTCACTTTCAAACTCGGAACAGATCTCGACTCCGCCCAGGTCCTCACCCAGAACCGCGTCAATCTCGCTCTTCCCCTTTTGCCTGAGGATGTTCGCCGAACAGGAGTGACCGTCAAAAAGCAGTCGTCATCCATGATGATGATCATCAACCTGATTTCTCCCGATGACCGGTATGATGCGCTTTACCTCGGCAACTACGCGATCCTGCAACTCAAAGACATTTTGGCCCGTGTCACCGGGGTCGGAGACATCAGCATCTTTGGTTATGAATACAGCATGCGGGTCTGGCTGGATCCCGAAAAACTTTCTTCCCTTGGGCTGTCTGCCGAAGATGTGGTGTCATCCATTCGGGAGCAGAATGTGCAGGTTGCCGCCGGCATCATCGGTGCCCCTCCAACCTCCACTCCTGTGGCGTTCCAGTATACGGTTACCACGCAAGGGCGTCTTTCGACCCCTGAGGAATTTGAGCAGATTGTGGTCAAGCAGGGATCGCGGGGAGAAATCGTCCGGCTCGGGGATGTCGCCCGGGCCGAGCTTGGAGCAAAAGATTACAGCATCGAGAGCACTCTGGATGGCCGTCCCACCGTGGGCCTGGCAATCTACCAACAACCCGGGAGCAATGCTCTCGCCACTGCCCAGCTCCTTAAGAAAACCATGGAGGATCTGCAATCGGGCTTTCCGGACGGGATGGCCTATCGGATTGAATATGACACTACGGAATTTGTGGCCGAGTCGGTCAACTCCGTGGTCCACACGCTTTTTGAAGCCCTGATTCTGGTAATTCTTGTGGTGCTGCTATTTCTTCAATCCTGGCGGGCAACGCTGATTCCCTTACTGGCGGTGCCGGTTTCTCTGATCGGGACATTCGCCGCCATGGCCGCCTTCGGGTTTTCTCTGAACAACATCTCGCTGTTTGGCATTGTGCTGGCGATTGGAATTGTGGTGGATGATGCGATCGTTGTTGTCGAAAATGTCGAGCGCAACCTCCACCTTGGACTTCCGCCCCGTGAGGCAGCGCGCAAGGCCATGGAAGAGGTGTTTGGAGCAGTCGTCGCCGTGGCCCTGGTGCTCACAGCTGTTTTTGTGCCGACCGCTTTTATCACCGGAATCTCTGGAGAGTTTTACCGTCAGTTTGCCCTCACGATCGCGGTGAGCACAATTATCTCGGCATTTAACTCGGTCACTCTCAGCCCCGCCCTGGCGGCAATTCTTTTGCAAGCCCCCGGCGCAAAAAAAGACCCCATCACCAAACTATTGGACAGGACCCTGGGCTGGTTGTTCCGGGGCTTCAACCACCTGTTCGAAAAAATCACTCATAGTTATGGAAAAATCGTCTCCGGCCTTGTTCGAAAGACGGCGCTGGTTGTGCTCCTTTACATCGGGTTGATCGGGCTGACGCTTTTGGGTTTTCTCAAAACTCCCGTTGGTTTTATTCCACAGCAGGACAAGGGATATCTGATAGCCAATGTTCAACTGCCTGATGCCTCGGCCCTTGAACGAACAAAAGCCATTTCCGCCAAAGCCGATGAAATCATCCGCTCGACCAAAGGGGTGGCTCACACGCTGGTCATCAACGGGCTTTCGGTGGTCTCGGGGTCCAATCTGCCGAATGCGGCCACCATCTTCGTGATCCTGGATGAGTTCAAAGACCGCAAAGCCCCCGATCTCTCCGGCGCGCAAATAGCCCGGCGCCTCAATGGCGCACTTTCCCAAATCCCGCAAGCCCTCACCGGGGTTTTTGGTCCTCCCCCGGTGGACGGTATGGGCAGCACGGGTGGATTCCGGTTGATGGTGCAGGATCGCGGAGGCATGGGGTTTGAAGCCCTCGAGGAAGCCGCCTCCAATCTGGTGGATGCCACCCGGAAGGAACCCCGACTCGCGAATGTCTTCTCAAGTTTCAGCTCAGGGACTCCGCAATTGTTTGTCGATATTGACCGCGTAAAAGCCAAAGCCCTCAACGTGCCGCTTGGGAGTATTTTCAGCACGCTGCAAATCGAGTTGGGATCTTCCTATGTGAATGACATCACCCTCTTTGGCAGATCATTTCAAGTCACCGCCCAGGCCGATGCCCGCTTTCGGGAACAGCCGGAGGATATCCTCAGACTCAAGGCCCGGAGCAACACCGGGGCCATGGTTCCTCTGGCCACGCTCGGAACCGTGTCGGAAATCACCGCACCGGCCAGCGTTCAGCGTTACAACCTCTACCCCGCTGCGGATGTGGTCGGCGGCACAGCTCCCGGGGTCAGTTCCGGGCAGGCCGTGACCATCATGGAATCCCTCGCAAAAACCAATCTGCCCCGCAGCATGGGATTCGAGTGGACGGATCTGACCTATCAACAAATTCTGGCCGGCAATGTCGCCCTGTTTGTCTTTCCCTTGTGTGTGCTGTTCGTTTTTCTGACCCTCGCCGCGCAATACGAAAGCTGGACCCTGCCGATGGCCATTATCCTTATCGTCCCAATGTGCCTTCTTTCAGCCATTGGCGGCGTGTTCCTTCGTGGTCAGGACAATAACATTTTTACCCAGATTGGATTTATCGTGTTGGTGGGATTGGCGTGTAAAAATGCCATTCTCATTGTCGAATTCGCCAAGCAATTGGAAGGCCCGGGAAGAGACCGGTTTGCTGCTGTCATTGAAGCCTGCCGCCTGCGCCTCCGGCCGATCTTGATGACATCCTTTGCGTTTATTCTCGGGGTTGTTCCTCTGGTTCTTGCCAGCGGCCCCGGCGCGGAGATGCGTCAGGCCCTTGGCACAGCGGTCTTTTCCGGAATGCTCGGAGTGACGTTTTTTGGAATATTCCTCACTCCGGTTTTTTATGTGGTCATCCGGGGACTCTCCTCACGGAAGGCGACAAACAACGCTTCAGCGACCACGGCAAACTGACAACGATCTCAAACCACGTCGAGGACGAGGCCTGTTTGCCCGCGTGCTAATTCGAACAACACTCTGAGCCCGGTTAATTCCTCCAGCAACTCACGGTTGGAAGAGGTCGATGGGTCGTCGGAGAAGGAGGAGTTAAGCACAAGTCCAAGGATCGAGAGCCCGCTGGCACGTATCGCCGCCACGGTCAGCAGGCAATGATTCAGGCAGCCCAGGCGGTTGGGAACCACAATCACCACGGGAAGGCCAAAGCCAGTCGCCAGATCCGCCATACTGAGACCGGGAGCAACCGGGACCGCCCATCCCCCCACCCCCTCCACAAGCATGGACTGCCTGCCGGAGGAAACCCTCTGAAACCACCCCACCAATTCCTCGTAGGTGATGACCCTGTGGTGCAGCCGCGCTGACTGCAAAGGAGCAAGCGGATCAGGCAACCAGATTGGATTGACGTCGTCCAGGGACAACTCTCCTTCACAAGCCAATCTCAACGCCGTCGCATCCTCGCGATCTCCACAGCAGATCGGCTTGAGGGCCACCGTGTCCAAACCTGATGAGCGCAAGGCCTTCGCCAGGAGAGAAGTAAAATAGGTTTTTCCAACCCCCGTGTCTGTCCCCGCTATGAAGGCTCTCATACAGTGCCCGCACGAACTTCAGATGCAAATTCTCCGATCCGTTCGACAGCAATTTTGATTTGGTCCAGCGCTGTGGCGTAACTGCATCGCACGTGACCTTCTCCGCTCACACCAAAAGCGGTGCCAGGCACCACGGCCACTTTTTTTTCGTGAAGCAAGCGCAAAGAAAACTCACGGCTGCTCAAGCCGGTGGATGTGACATCAGGAAACACATAAAAGGCACCTTTGGGTTTGAAACAGGGGAGCCCGAGTTGGTTAAATGAGCTGACAATGTAATTGCGCCGCAACTCATATTCACGCCGCATGGACTCCATGGCCGCAGCGCCCCGCTCCAGGGCCTCAATTGTGGCGTCCTGCCCCATGATGGACGCACACAAAATCGAATACTGATGAATCTTCATCATCGCTTCAATGATGTCCTTTGGCGCACACGCAAATCCAATCCTCCAACCTGTCATAGCATAAGCTTTGGAGACCCCATGCAGAAAGACCGTGCGTTCTTTCATTCCGGGGAGGGCGGCGATGCTGGTGTGAGTTCCTCCCTCGTAGGTCAGCTCACTATAAATTTCATCGGTGAGGACCACCAGGTCATGCTTCACACAGATCTCCGCGATCGCCGCCAGGTCTTCCGCAGGCATGGTGGCTCCCGTGGGATTATTGGGAAAATTCAGCATGAGAACTTTGGAGGCCGGGGTAATTGCAGAAGCAAGAGCACCTGCAGTCAAACGAAACTCATTCTCCGCGCTTGTAGGAATCGCTTTGGCAACTCCGCGCGCCAGCACGATGCTCGGGGCATAAGACACATAACACGGTTCGTGGTAGAGCACTTCGTCCCCCGGATCCAACAGCGCACGCAAAGCCAGATCGATCGACTCCGAAACACCCACTGACACCAAAACCTCGGAGAGGGGTTCATAGGAGACCCCAAAACGACCTTTGACATAATCAGAGATCGAACGCCTCAGCCTTGGAAGACCGAGGTTGGAAGTGTAGCCGGTGCGGCCTTTTTCCAAGGCGTAAATCGCCGCCTCACGGATATGCCATGGGGTGGCAAAATCCGGTTCACCAATGCCCAGCGAAATTACATCGCCCATGGTTTGCACAACTTCAAAAAAGTCGCGGATTCCCGAACGGGGAATTTCCTTCACGTGCTCAGCAATCTTCATGGCAACCAGAGAAAAAAGTCCCGCCTTTCAGTCTTCGTTTTATGGAACCAGCGCATTACGGCGAAACGGATAGCCGCTCTGCGGACTGTTCGAAGTGGTGGAATGTTCCGTTCTCTTTGTAGGTCTTCAAACGAAAACGTGTGGCCGTGGACTGGACCGCCTCAATGGTGCTCAGCTTCTCTGCCACAAACGAGGCCACTTCCCTGAGATTTCGCCCCTCCACGGTGATCAACAAATCATACCCCCCACTCATCAAATAACAGGTTTGCACTTCCTCAAACTTTGCAATGCGCGAGGCCACACGATCAAAACCCCCATCCCGCTCCGGCGTGATCTTGACCTCAATCATGGCCCGCACCAAATCGGTGTCCCATTTTTCGTGGTTAATAATCGCGTGGTATCCAAGGACAATTCCCTCAGCCTCCAGCCGGGCAATCGCCTGCTCCACCTCCTCCACGCTCAAATTCAACATCCGCGCCAGATCCTCGCGGGGAGTCAGCGCATTTCGTTCCAATATTTCGACAAGGGCCTGCATGTGACCTCCTATCATTCCTCCGGTCTCTTTGCTTGGCAAGCCTGCCCTGATAGGATAGATTATTTGAATGACAACTCCCAAAAAGAAAGCTGCCGTCAAAAAAACTGCTCCTAAAAAAACCGCCACCAAATCCCCGGTGTCTGTCAAAGTCAGTGTGAAAAAAACCGCTCCTCCCAAATCTTCTGCCACATCCCGGGAGGAAAAGGCCGCTGAAAAAACGATCGAGCTCCTTGATGAAGCCGCAAGACTTCTACGTTCCTCGCTCCGGACCGGCGCAAAACACACAGCCGAAGGCCGCACAGAAGCCAAACAAAAGGCCCACTCCCTGGTGAACAAAGCTTCAAAGACTCTCTCGGATGTCGTTGATGGTGCGGGTTCCGTTCTGCACAAAGCCATTAATAAAGCGCTCGGCGGAAACTAAACCGGCGTCGAAGGAAATCCCGGGGATCTTGTTCTGTCGGGATTTTTAATCGGTTCCGAGGTAGGCCTTGCGGATGTCGTCATTTGCCCGCAATGAAGCGGCATCATCTTGAAGCACAATTTTGCCGGTTTCCAGAACATAGCCATAATCGGAGATCTCAAGGGCCAGATTTGCGTTTTGCTCAACAAGCAGAATCGTGAGGCCGGTCTGTTTGTTGATCTCCACAATTTGTGAGAAGATGGTTTGAACCAGGATGGGCGCTATTCCCAGCGAAGGCTCGTCGAGCATCAGGCATTTCGGTTTGCCAATCAGGGCGCGGGCGATGGCAAGCATTTGCTGCTCACCCCCGCTTAACGTGCCGGCGGCCTGCCCGAGTCGCTCTTTCAGGCGCGGGAAAAGCCCGAAAAGACGCTCATAGTCCTTTGGGAAGTTTTTTTTGTCTTTCCGGAGATAGGCTCCCATCCGCAGGTTCTCGAGAACCGTGAGGTTAGAAAAGATCATGCGTCCCTCCGGCGCATGCGCAAGGCCCCTGGCAACAATTTGGTGGGGGGGAAGATTGGTGATGGGTTCTCCGTCAAAGACAATGGATCCAGAGAAGGCGGGGATCAGGCCGGAAATGGCGCGCAGGGTTGTGGATTTGCCTGCTCCATTGGCACCGATGAGGGTGACGATCTTGCCGGCTGGAACCTGCAATGTGATTCCATGAAGTGCGGCGATTGACCCGTAGCTCACACAAAGATCGCGGATCTCAAGCATGCTCCGTCCCCTTTCCAAGATAGGCTTCAATGACTTTCGGATTCTGTTTGATTTCTGTGGGGGAGCCTTCAGCAATTTTGACACCGTGGTCCAAAACCGTGATCCGCTCGCAAATCCCCATAACGACCCGCATGTCGTGCTCCACCAGCAGCACAGAAATACGGAATTTCTCTTGAACGGAGCGAATCAGGTCCATGAGCTCCAATTTTTCCGTTGGATTCATGCCGGCCGCCGGTTCGTCCAGAAGCAGCAAATGTGGTCGCGTGGCAAGGGCCCTCACAATTTCAAGACGGCGCTGGTCTCCGTAGGGCAGGCAAGTGGCCGGCTCTCCGGAAAGGTTGGCAAGTCCGAAAATTTGAAGAAGTTCCATGACCCGGACACCAACTTCCTCCTCCTCCCTGAGAAATTGATTCCCACGGGTCAGAGCGTGGGCCATGCCATGACGCAAGTGCATATTCATCGACATGCGCACATTGTCATAAACCGAGAGCGATCCAAAAAGCCGGATGTTCTGAAACGTTCGCGCGATGCCGAACGATGTGATCCGGTGGGGAGGATGACCCCGCAGGGACCGGCCAGCAAACGTGACCTGCCCGGAGGTCGCTTGATAGACGCCCGTGATCACATTAAAGACCGTGGTTTTTCCAGCGCCGTTCGGGCCAATGAGACCGACCATTTCCCCCTCACCAATGTGAAAATCAAGATCCGTGACGGCTTTGAGTCCGCCAAACTGGATTGTCACCTTGTCAAGTTTCAGGAGTTTTGTCATGAGCGCACATCCGGACGTTTCCGGCGAAATCCACGAATGTTTCCGAAAAGCCCCTGTGGGCGGGCAATCATGATGATGATGAGGAGCAGAGAGAAAATAATCATCCGGTATTCCTCAAACTGACGAAGAAACTCATTCAGAAATGTGAGAAGGATAGCCGCCCCCATCACCCCGAAGGTGCTGCCCATGCCGCCAAGAATGACCATGATGACAATGTCAACCGACTTCAGGAAATTGAATCCCTCCGGTGTGATGTATGTGATGAAGTGGGCATACAACCCTCCGGCAATGCCGGCAAAGAAGGCCCCGATGACAAAGGCGTTGACTTTGTATTTTGTGGTGTTGATTCCCATCGCCTCGGCTGCGATCTCATCATCGCGCACCGCAAGGAATCCCCTGCCGTAGGTCGAGTCCACAAGATTCGCAATGACATAAATTGTCACCGCAGCAAGGGCATAGGTCCAAAAAAAGTTCGTGTAGTGAGGGATGCCCCCGATGCCACGCGGGCCTCCCATGGCGTCGGTGTTCTGGATCACCACCCGGATGATTTCTCCGAATCCGAGGGTGACAATAGCCAGATAGTCGCCGCGAAGCCGGAGAGAGGGCACACCAACAAGCAGCCCTGTGAAAGCCGCTGCACCGCCGCCAACGGCCAGAGCCACAAAAAAAATCACCGAAGTTTCCAGAGAGCCATTGCCTGCAACCTTTTGGAGGAAGGGCCCCGCAAGCATCGTCACAGCGCTCGACACATAGGCACCCACGGCCATGAAGCCTGCATGGCCCAGTGAGAATTGACCTGTGTGCCCATTGACCAGGTTCAAGCTGACAGCGAGGATGATGTTAATGCCGGTCAGGATCAGAATATTGAGCGCATAATCGTCAATCTGATGGGAAAACATGGAGACGACG
>JBGSPC010000142.1:0-27260 GCA_041738805.1 Terrimicrobiaceae bacterium
TTTCCCATGGTCGGGCGCCTCCGCTTTTTCCGGCGGAACGGTCCGGTTTCCTCTCACGATCCCGATCAAAGCCTTTGTCATATCCCCGGTGGGAATCACGCTCGGGAGCGCGATCCCTGTCACGATCCCTGTCGCGGGGATCAGGCCGGTCATCCCGCTGGAACGATGGCGGAGCAGCAGGTGCTGGTGCCGGGGCGTTCTCGGTGCCACCAGCCAACAAATGGAATAATGCTGCAGCGAGATCGGTTGAACTGATTCCTTCCTCAAGAAGTCGCTCAACGGGAGCCGTGGCCGATTTCCACTCTCCCCCTTCAAGACACGCCCGCACTTTTTCCAAAAGCCCCTCCATCCGCCGCGACTCAACCTCACCGGCCGTCGGGAGTTTTCCACGCTGGATTTTTGTCCGCGTGAATCGCTCGATAAACTGCAGTTTGTAAATCTCCCGGCCGGACACAAATGTCACCGCCATCCCCCGCTTGCCCGCGCGCCCGGTGCGTCCAATGCGATGCACATAATCCTCAGCGTCATAGGGCAAATCGTAATTCACGACCAACTCGAGATCATCGACATCGATGCCACGCGCAGCCACATCCGTGGCCACCAAAAACTCGAACTCGGATTTTTTGAATTTGCTCATCACCCGGGTCCGCTGCGCCTGGGGAATCCCACCATGAAGACGGTCCGCGGAAAACCCCTGGGCAATCAGCGAATCAGCCAACTCATCAACCATCCTCTGGGTGTTGCAAAAAATGATGCCAAGTTTGAAGGAGTGATAGTCAATCAAGCGGATCAGCGCTTCCAGCTTTGCCCGGGAATGGGTCTCATAAAACCATTGCTCAATCGCAGGGGCCGAAACCTCCTTCTGCTCAATGCGGACGCTTTCCGGCTCCTTCGCGTAGCGGTTGATGAGATCCCGGATCGCTTTGGAAACCGTCGCTGAGAAAAACACGGTCTGACGGCTTGAGGGCGTGGCATCCAAAATCTTTTCGATGTCCTCGCGGAAGCCCATATCCAGCATCCGATCGGCCTCATCCAGAATGACAACCTTGACGGTATCGAGTTTCAACGTTCCGCGCTCGATGTGGTCAATCAGACGCCCGGGGGTGCCAATGACGACCTGGACCCCTTTTTTCAATTCATAAAACTGACGGTCATATGAAGCCCCTCCGTAAATCGGCACCGAGTGAACCCCTTTTTTAAAGGCCGTCAGTTTGTGAACCTCATTCGCCACCTGCGTGGCCAACTCACGGGTCGGACACAAAATCAAAACCTGCACGCTCGTATCCGAGGCATCAATCTTCTCAATCGCTGGAATCGCAAAGGCTGCCGTTTTTCCCGAACCCGTCTGAGATTGCCCAACCACATCCCTGCCCGACATCAAGATCGGAATCGCCGCCGCCTGAATCGGCGAAGCCTCCTCAAACCCCAACGTCGCAACCGCTTTCAACAACTCGGGCGAAAGGCCCAGCTCACCAAATGATATTTTTCCCATATTTCCCACCACCTTATCTGCTCCCTTCCCAAAGGGAAAGCCCCATGCTGAGTCTTTCATGCCCCGGTGCCCCCTCCCGTTTAGGCGGTACACCTGTGCCGCTCAAACGGGCATGGACAGACTGCTGTGTTCTCTGGATTCCCGTTTGCATGATCCAGGTGGATCATGCAAACGGGAGAACTTGGAGGGTCATGTAAAGGTTTTTAAAGCACGGAGGAGGGCAGGGGTGGGAAGTCCGATGACGTTTTTGAGGCAGCCTTGGATTTCAGCGAGGAGGTGGCCTTCATCCTCCTGCGCGGAGTAGGCACCGGCTTTGTCGAGGGGATTGATGCGTGCGAGGTAGGTGGGAATGTCGATGGCGGAGAGGGGGTGGAATTGAACCCGTGTGGATTCGACCCACGCGAAGGTTTGGTTGCTGGACTTTTGGACGACGCACACGCCTGTGAGGACACGGTGCGTGCGGCCTGCGAGGGCTGTCAGCATTTCCGTAGCGTGCTTGAGGTCTTTGGGTTTTCCGAAGATGGTGTCATCCAATGCCACCACCGTATCGGCGCCGATGACGATGGATCGGGGGTTTAACGCCGAGACGGCATTTGCTTTGATTTCGGCATTGAGCGAGCAGAGTTCCTCGGGAGAATGGTGACCGGATTCGATCTCCTCAACGTCAGGGGCGATGATTCGAAAAGTCAGTCCAACCTCTTCAAGGAGCGCTTTCCTGCGGGGGGAGGTGGAGGCTAGGATCAGATCAGAGCCGGCCATCCGTTCCTTCCCGTTGTCCAAGTTGCGGAGACTTAAAATTGGTCGTCGTTTTCCGAGATGCCAATGTCGCGGCGGATGCTCTCCAGCTGCTTTTTCATCCGGCGGCTTGAGGTGGGGCGGTTGCGGACATTGACAACGATTCCGTAGACAAGAGGAGCCAAAGCCGTTGCTCCGGCAAGGAAGCAAGCGATGGCAGCTTGTTGACGGGCTGTGCGACCGAAACGATCTCCGATGAGAATACCGACTCCAAAACCGATGGCGGCCTGGGAGAAAGCAACGATTCCGGTCACGGGGAGATTGTCTCCGAATTTATTGAAGGAAAGCTGGGACATAATGACCATTGTCATTACCCCTCATTCGAGGCATTTTCAACTCAAATGGAGCGTTCACTTGGAATCGATCTTGGCGAGGCACGGGTTGGGGTGGCGATCAGCGACGAATTGGGGATGTTGGCGCACCCTCTGGAAACCATCAAAGTGGCGCAGACCGCGCCCGAAAAACGTGTCGCTGAGATCGTGGCTGATCGAAAAATTGCAAATGTCATTGTGGGAATCGCCAAAAACATGGATGGGTCCAGTGGTCCGGCGGCGGAGAAGGCCAAAAGCTTTATTGTCGTTTTGCGCGGGTTGGTGGACTGTCCGGTGATAGCATGGGATGAGCGTCTGAGTACGGTCCAAGCCCGCCGGGGAATGCGTGAGGCGGGACGATCTGAGAAGCGACAGCGTGAGGTCATCGACCAGGCAGCCGCGGCGGTGATTCTTCAAAGTTGGTTGGATTCCCGGGCATGCGTTTAAAACTGATTGTGGCTTACGACGGATCGTCATTTGCGGGTTGGCAGAGTCAAAAAGGTGGTGGATCGATCCAGGATGTTCTGGAGACTGCGGTCCTGGCGGTAACCGACCAGCCTACCCGGGTTCACGGCGCCGGTCGCACAGATGCCGGCGTGCATGCGTTGGGGCAGTGCTTCCATATTGATGTTACGAACACCCGGATGACGCCGGAAAATTGGATTCATGCGCTGAATACCAAGCTGCCTCATCAAATCCGCATTATGTCAGCGGCCTGTGCGGACGATTCCTTCCATGCGAGATTTTCCGCAACAGGGAAAATGTATCGTTACCATGTGTACTGCGGATCGGTTCTGCCGCCAATGGAGTATAACCGGGCCTGGCTGGTGCGTGAACCGTTGAATTTGGAACGCATCAGGTTGGCAGCTTCGTTATTCGTGGGCCTTCATGATTTTTCGGGATTTTCTGCCAATCGCGGCGGCAAAGTGCTTGACCCTCACCGGACGATTCGAAAGGTCACGGTCACAACCAGCGGCCGTAGCTTGTTTTTCACCATGGTGGGGGATGGATTTCTTTACAAAATGGTGCGAATGATTTCTGCCGCGTTGGTGGATTGCGGACGCGGTGTTTTGGAGCCCGAAAAAATCGAAGCGATCCTTGCGGGTTCAGAAAAAAAATCAAATCAAGTGGCACCAGCCTGCGGGCTCACGCTGGTGAAAGTGCTTTACTGAATTGTCCGTTATCACGGCTGCTCAAATATAGTTCGAGCGGATCTGACGGCGCAAAATCAGGTGGAGGAGCAGCAGGAGTCCGAGACTTGTGAGAAGGAGCACCCCGCTGTTGAAGGCGATGATGCCGGTCCGAATGCCGAAGTATTCTTTGGTGGGACCAAAAAAGACATTCAGATGCCGGGATTCGCGGTAGTCGCTTTGTTCCATTTCGGCTTTTGAGATCAGGTCCGTGATTTTTTGGTTCACATAAAGTTGCTCGGCTGTGACGCCCGTTTGGTTCTTGAAGCGTGTGCGGTTGAGAGGTTCCCCCTCCAGGACCGAATCCACGCGGGAAAACATCTTGTCGAGGGAGGCCGCATCCTTGGCTTGAAGGCCGGAAGTGATTGCCAACAAGTCTTTGAGATCTTCCAACCGCTCGCGTGTGGCATCATCCAATTCCCGGTTGGCAGCGAGTTTTGCAATTTCCGCTTGGATCCGTTCCTGCCGGGAGGTGAGCGGGTTGTTTTTTGCCTGGGCATAGACAAGGGCCTCATAGGACCATCGCATGGGAACCACTTCGCAGATAAATGGCACCTGGAGATCACTTCGTTCCTCGGGAGGCATGCCCGGGTGAGCGGAGGTCCATTGCTGCAGCGTGTAAACAAAATCGAGATTGCGGTTCATCTCTTCATATTCAATCAGAGCGCCCGCAAGAATAATTTGAGGAATGAGGACCACGGGAATAATCAGCACGGCGGTTTTGCTTTCGTTCACAAGAGCGGAAACCACGAGGCCAATGGCAAAGCCGCTGATCGTTGTCAAAAGCATGGCCCAGAAAACCACCCAAAAGACACCGCGGACTTCCAGGAGGGTATTTCCCACCAGCGTGTAGAGAGCGCATTGAATGATGGCAAAAACAGCCAGGGTCAGACTTTTTCCCAGCACGTAATATGTCAAACGAAGGTTCAGGTTTCGCTCTCGAAAAAGAACCGGTTTATCGCGCGTGATATCATCCACACTATTGGTCAGGCCAAGAAACATGGCCACCACCAGGGAGAGAAACAGATACGTGGGGATGTGAAAGGCGCTGGCAAAATCATAAGTCTCCTCCTTGGAATAACGCAGCACAAACCCGATCAGGAAGGCAAGGACCGGGGCGGCGAGGAGGGTGATCAGGAGGTTGGCCTGGTTCCGCAATTTGCTCACAAAAGCCCGGAGAAGCACCACCCGCAGTTGCTGCCATTCATCACCCCAGCGCCACGGCTCCTTGCGTCTTGACGCGGCTGGCAGGGTTGACGGCATCTCTCTCGGCGCAGGGGAGGACTGCACATCTTTCAGCAGGCGGTAGGCCTCGTATTTGTCCCGCCAGTAATCCGGGGGAAACCGCCGGGCCGGAACGAGTTGGCCCCGGTTGTTTTCCTCAAAAATGATATCTCCCGAAAGGTCCCGGAGGGGCGTCTCAAGCACATCAAAGATAAACTCCGGACGTGTCGCTCCGCAGGCCTCACATCCCCCGAGTTCCGTGCCGAAGTGTTGCTGGTGCTCGGCCTCCGCAAAATACTTGAGCATTTCCGCCGGCGTTCCAAAGAAGACCAGCTTGCCGCCACGGTCCAAAAGAACCGCTTTGTGAAACATCTGGAAAATTTTGGAGGTCGGCTGGTGAATGGTCACCATGACGATTTTGTTGTGCGACATCCCGCGGATGATTTCGATGACATGCTCCGAGTCCTTGGAGGAGAGGCCGCTGGTTGGTTCGTCAAAGAGGTAGATGTCCGCTGAGCCAATCATGTCCAACCCGATGTTGAGGCGTTTACGTTCGCCGCCGGAAAGCGTTTTGCGGTGAACCGGACCCACCACATAATTCCGTCGCTCATTGAGTCCCAGCTCCGCCAGTTTTCCATCGATCCGCCGCGCGCGTTCGCGGCCTGAGAGATAAGGGGCGCGAAGGGCAGCCGCGAAGGAGAGGTTTTCTTCGATGGTGAGATGTTCATCGAAGGCGTCCTCCTGCGGGATGTAGGTGACGTAGCGACGAAGGAGGGAATAATTTTTGTAGAGCGAACGACCGTTGAAGAGCACTTCCCCCTGGCTGGGTGAGAACTGGCCTGCGAGAGTCCGCATGAACGTGCTTTTGCCCGATCCGCTGGCGCCCATCACACAAACCATCTCGCCCCGCTGGATGGAGAAGGAAATTGCTTCGAGAGCTGTGACGCCTTTCCGGAATTTGCACGTCAGGTCACGGGCTTCCAGGGTTCGAATAATATTCCGCTCCTCCTCCAGCAGGCGCTCGGAGAATTTGCAGCGCAGGATTTGGCCGGCGTCGATGCGGATGGCGTCCCCATCCGCCAGCGGAGCGGAGTTTCTTACCGGAACTCCGCGAACCAGAATCGGCCGGTCGGATTGCAGCACTTCCAGATGACCTTCCTTGCGTTCGTAATCGCAGGCGATTTTCAGAAGCACATCTCCTCCCGTTCCCGGCGAGAGCAGGATGTCGCCTTCACGCAGCAAACCCGGATTGTTAGACACCAGGTATTCACTCTTGGAGGGTTTGAGTTGGAACCTCCCGCCAAACTGGCGTGCCCGTTTGCGGAGATCACGAAGGTTCAACTCGCTGTCATTGTGAAAAATGATATTGTCATCGAGCGTCGCCTGCACCCGGACACCGGTTGCTAGACGGGTGCCATTCAGGACAGCATCAACGTCCTCCAAGGCAATGACCTCAACACCCAGCCCGAAAACCACCTCAAGGCAGGAGTCCCGGGTTCGATTTTTCTCAAGCCGGACTTCATCCAACTCGGTGATCGCCACAAACAGCTGCGCGACCTGAACATTTTTTTTCGCATTGAAATAAAACATCAGGTCCGCGTGGGTGATCACCTCATCATCGATCAAGATCTGCTGGCCTGGAAAAATCCGGCAAAATTCTCCTTCTTTGATGCGACGGCCACCGACAATCAGAATCCGGCCGCTGACATTTTTGAGAAGAATCAGATCGCGGTAGCGGTAAGCGAGGATACGTTGCTCGGACGTGAAGTCCTGGAGGGCCACCTCGGAATCGCCGGCTTTGCCAAAACTGACAGCCTCGAGGGGAGACGTGCCCTGGTGATAAATACCCGGCGTCGTGAATCCCTCATTGGCATTGAGTTGATAGACAATATCAATGGCCTGGGCTGCCATGCCGAGGTTCGACATGAAGGAGTAATAGGCAACCACCTGTTCCTGCTTGAGCCCGGCGCGCGAAATCAGGTCGTAGAGTTGAACGCCCAGCAGGATCTTCCGCTCATCGCTGAGCTGATTCGTGAGTTTCTGAGCAATGGCATTCAGGTCCTGCTGTTCATGCAGAGCATCGCGGAACAGCTTGCGAAGTTCTGAATACACCGCGTTGGGGTAGTCATAGCGGAGGAAGCCAAGGCTGGAATCGATTTCCTCCTCCAGCAACTCCCCGTCCACTCTGGCAAAAGCCGCAAAAACTTTGATGAGGGTGGGCAGAAGGTTGGGAGCCTCCCCGACTGTCCGTGGCCGCCGCATCATTCTGCGGAAAGAATGCCTGATCGCGGATTGGACACGGCCCGCAGCAAGAAAAATTCCCTCAATGCCCTTCTGGGCGCGGCCGGAGGAATTTTCAGTGGGTTCCATGACCGCTAGTGAATCAAAAAAACAACGTAGTCACCAGTCAGGAAATCCTGCGCCGTGTCGTGTGTTCTCCAACGGTTCAAACCCCAGCCTCTAAGATGCTGCTGAAAGCCCGTCAGAGTGAGGGGGCCGTCCGGACTTTGTCTTCCCACCGCGTGAGAAGGTGAATGACAACGTTCGTGCCGAAACGAAAAGTGGTGGCGAGGGCGTCCGGGGTGAGATTACGAATGTAAACGCCGCGGTTGCTGAACAAGGTCTCGTTGATGGCCACGTATTGTTGTTGCTGGTTCCGGCGGGTGTCGATCTGGCCTTGCTCATTCAAGCCGATTTGCCACATGTCCCCATAGTCGTTGGACGTGTAGAGAATCGCAATTTCCCCATAGATGCTCAGGGCTTGAACTTTGTCCTGATAAAAATTGAGCCCTGGAGGAACGGTCTTAATTTCTGCAAAATACCCCTGGGTGAAAATCGGGTGATTCTCAGGAAGAGGTTGAAAATCTTTGTCCACATCGGGAATCACGCGTTTCATTTCGCGCCGGAAGGCAATATCAAACCGGGAACGCAGGCCCGGAACCGAGCTGTCTCCCCAGATGCATCCTCCGCTCCGGACATACTTTTGAAGATTCTCAACCTCCTTGTCGGTCAGTTTAAAATCCCGCGTGCCAGTCAGAAAAATGAAGGGTGGTTTCACCGCGAAGATCTGATCGCTGTCCAGTTTAATGGCCTGAACATTTTTGTAATTGGTCTTGATCCTGTCTTTGGACCAGAAGCTCATGAGGTAAAGCAGATTGGGCAGGCTGCCCGTGACAATTTTGTTTTGGACAACCCGAACCGTTGAGTTCCAATTTCCACCGGCGTATTGGCCGATGTAAGCGGTGAATTCAAATTCCCGGCTCCGGGTTCCTGTGCCACTGCCGGTGCCCTTGCCCCAACCACCGGTGAAGGCCTTGATCTGGGAAGCGGCAGCCGCAGAGAGGCCCTCCGATCCCACACTTGTGGCGGATGGAGAAACTGCCGCAGCACTGGGGGCCGTGGGAGTGGTTGTCATCACCGGAGAGATGGTCGGGCTCATGGTGAAATTGAGCGCGTTGGGCGCCGTGGTCGTGATGGCGCTCACAGAAGACGTCGTGGGAGTCGGGACTGTCGCCACGTTGAAAGTTGTTTGCTGCGGAGTGGTTTGTTGCTGGGGCTGAGCAACCTCCTGAGCGCCTGCTTGAACAAACCCTCCCTCACCACCTTCAAAATCCGGAGGTTCCTGCACCGCGGTGAACAGAACGGTGGAACCAAAAATCATCACGATGATGAGGTGAAGCACAAAAGAAATCGTGAAGTCCCTGGATTGGCTGAATTTATCCAGCAGGTTCTGCACATTTTTTTGGTCAAGGAGGGACATAATTAAAACGTTAACAAAACATCAGGTTCGATCAACCCGATTCGTCGAATTCGGCAGAATTCTTTAAAGTGGGGGGAGAGGCTCTGAGGGTTCAAGAGGGAGACGGGTTTGATAAAAAACAGGTGATGATGTGTTCGCTGGTAGGGCTGGGCAGTCTCCGCCTTCGTCAAGGCTCCGGCGGGACAAGCCTTGCCCGCCCTCTCTGCTTAAGAAATTCGGGGGATTGAATGGTTCAGAAAACGAGGTCGGCCACTGTCATTCACGCATGATTGAGAGTATTTCGCCCACAAGGAAAAGGGAGCCGGTGATCAGCACCGGGCTGGTGGCGGTGGTTTGGGCTTTCATCGCATGACGAGGGGAGGAGTGGGCCTGCGAGGGCAGGGACGTCAGCGTCATGAGCTCAGCAGGTGAGATCGTCCGATCATTGGCAACGGGCACAAAGTGGAATTCCGAGGCGATGGATTCCACAGTTTTCAGGACAGAGGCAACGTCTTTGTCTGCCAAACATCCGAAGATCACGGGAACCCGAAGGTCACCGAATTCCTGCTTCCATGTTCTGACCAATGCCCCGGCGGAGTGGGGGTTGTGCGCCCCATCAAAAACCCACCGCTCCCCAAGGCGCTGGAAACGGCCAGGCCAGGAAACAGTGGTCAACCCGGTTGCTATGTCCTCGCTGCTCGCCGCAAGCCCTGAGATTTTGATGGCTTCGACCGCCAGGGCAGCGTTCTGTTTTTGGTGCAGTCCAGGGAGGGACACCTCTCCCTCCCATGGCAAATTCACGAATGTTATCCGGGACTGACGGGCTGCCGCAGTCTTCGACAGAACAATTTCAGCCTCTGGCAATTGCGCGGCACTCACGATAGGGCGGCCTTCCTTGATAATTCCGGCTTTTTCTGACGCGATTTCTGCAAGGGTTCCTCCGAGCCATTGCATATGGTCCATGGCGATCGGTGTGATGACCGAGACGAGCGGATTCACGACATTGGTGGCATCCAACCGCCCGCCCATGCCGGTTTCGATGATGGCGATGTCACAGCGCCCCGCAAACCAGTCCAAGGCGAGGGCGGTGGTGAATTCAAAAAAAGTGGGGGAGTGTTCCCATGTGGACGAGAGTTCCCGCAGATTCTTCAGTCCCGCGTTGATATCATTATGGGGAATGGGCAAGCCCTGGATGCGGATGCGTTCTGAAAAATCCACCAGGTGGGGGGAGGTGTAGAGGCCGACGGTATGCCCGGCTTCGCGAAGGATCGCATCCAGCATCGCGCAGACCGACCCCTTGCCATTTGTGCCCGCGACATGGATACAGCGAAGCGTTAAGTGAGGGTCGCCCAGCTCCGCCAGCAGGCGGTTGATATTTTCGAGTCCGAGTTTGATGCCGAACATCTGGGTGGAATAAAGCCACGGAAGTTCACTGTCCGTCGCTGCTTCCCGCACTTCGGCCGAAGGAACGCTCATGGAAACTTTAATCCGTGCGCCTATTTCCTGGAAACCAGCATATAAGCCACCGCCTGAGAAAGCGCCGCCTTCAATTTTGAGCGATGAACCACAGCATCGATCAACCCGTGTTTTTCCAGAAACTCCGCTGTTTGAAAGCCGGGAGGCAGATCTTGATGCGTGGTCTCCTTGATCACGCGGGGACCTGCAAAGCCAATCATGCTCTTGGGTTCTGCGAGAATGATGTCACCCACGGAAGCAAAGCTGGCCATCACGCCGGCCATGGTGGGATTTGTGAGCACCGAGATATAGGGCAGTTTGGCTTGAGAATGCAGGGCGAGGGCGCCACAGGTTTTCGCCATTTGCATCAAGCTGAACATGCCTTCATACATGCGGGCCCCCCCGGATGCGGAAACGATAATCACCGGCATTTTTTCTTTGGTCGCGTGCTCCACAATGCGTGTGATTTTTTCGCCAACGACCGACCCCATGGAGGCGGCAAGAAAATGAAAATCCATGACCGCCAATCCGATCTTGCAACCGTCCAGAGTGGCCGTTCCCGTCGTCACAGCATCTTTGAGACCGGTCTTGTTCTGGTAGTTGGCAATTCTCTCTTTGTAGGTGGCGACTCCCTGGAATTCGAGGGTATCGACGGAGGTCATGTTCGCGTCGCACTCCACAAATGAACCGGGATCCACGAGGAGGTCGATACGCGTGCGGGCGCTGAGCGTGAAATGGTGTCCACATTTTGGGCAGACCCAAAGATTTTCCGAGAGAGCGATGTTATGGGTGACCTCTCCACAGACCGGACATTTGGTCCACAACCCCTCGGGCATTTCTTTGCTTCGTCCACCGAGGGCCTTGAGTATGGGCTTCTTGAAAATTGCCATGGGTGGGTATTGTCGGTTCAGCCTCTTCCGATTGCAAGGGCATACACAGGGCCGCTTCCCGCTGCCAAAAGTTCTTTGGCACACTCATCCAGGGTGGAGCCCGTCGTCAAAACATCATCCACCAGGAGAATCTGCGCTTTTTCGATGGAAGGGGTTGATCTGATTTTGAATGCTTTGTGAAGATTTTTCATCCGCTGTTTCCGGTCAAAATGGGTTTGAGTCGTTGTGTTTCTGACTCTTTGAAGGATGTCCAAAACTGGAATACCCATCCTTTTTCCGATGGCTCGCGCGAGCACTTCCGCCTGGTTGTAACCGCGTTCCCGCCGACGAAGCGGATGAAGAGGCACGGGAACCAAAAAGTCGGGGTGTTCCGGCATGCGGGCATCCTCGAAGCCGAGCACTCCGAAATCCGCAAGAGGCTCGGCCGCCCACGTCATGTTTCGATACTTTAATCCATGGATCAACTCCCGGATGGCACCGCGGCTTGGCATGACGGCGATGGCACATTCAAAATGAAAAGCGCGGCCATGACAGTTCGGGCAAAAAAACGTGGGCTCCACAATCCCTGAGAACGGCTGGGAACAGCTTTCGCATCGTGGTGGAGATATCGGGTGAAGGTCCTTCCGGCAAGCTTCGCACCACCAACCTGCGGGAATCCCTTTGGCGCATCCCGCGCAGTGGGGTGGCAGAATGAGATCCCTGGCGGTCTCAAGGATGGAGCGAAATCCGGCGGCGACGTCCATAGTGAAAATAGACTGCGATAAGTGCGGCGGCGATGCCAAGGGCCAAGAGTGGCAGGATGCCCGTGGGCACGACCCCACTGACAACATTTGGCCCGAGCCATGGAAGATATTCCTCCGGCGGGCTGGCCCGGAATTTGGCGTACCAATTCAGACCCTGTTGACCGACAATCCAGCCGGCATGGATGCCGATCGCCAGCCAGAGCGAGCGGGTTTTGAGTGTGACCCACGCAAGCATCAGGCCTGCCACAAAAAGGGTCAGCAATCCAAAAGCCAAAACCGGCATGGGCGGAAGGGTATCAAAGATTGCCCCGAGTTGGGAAAACCCGCTGGTCCACGTCACCTCTGCGGCGGCCGGCTTGGCGGGACGAAGAAAGTGGACGGCCGCAAAAATCAAGGAAACCAGGAGAGACGCCCTCAAAGCCCCCATGCTCCGGACGGCCAGGCCAAGAAAGACCCCGCGGAAGAGAAATTCCTCAACACAGGAGACAAAGCCTGCCGTGAGAAAAATCCGGAACAGAGGAAAAAGGTCGAGGTCTTTTCTGGGGCGGTAAACATCATTCCACACATAAATCACCGCCAAAACCACCACAGGCAGCAATGCCGCCAATAGGCCCATGCCGACATCACCAAAACGAAGGGGATTTTTCTCCAGTCCCAAATCCCGCAGCTTCGAAATTCCCAAAACGAACGCGACCGGCACAAGGGTCACAATCAAACAAATCTGAGCCGTGCGGCTAAAAAACCGATGAAACGGGAAACCCGCAATGGGGGCCACCCAGGAAACCCCCGAAAGTTGCTGAATGGTCCAATAAGCCAGAGGCGAGATCAGGCACGTGGCGAGCACCACAAAAACCAGAGCCAGAAAAATAAACAAAATCGGACGCTTCCGTCCCCACTCGGCAATCACAGGGTATCAGGTCCCTTTCGTCCTTTTTGCTCCTTGTGCCATCTCAAGGAAGCACCGCAACAACCGGCGTTGGAGACGGTGTTGGCGAGGGGGTCGGTGTTGGCTCCGGCCTGATGCCCTGACGCTCAAGGGTCCTCGTGATTTCTGTGATGGCGGTGGCAGATGACATTCTCGCATTATTGGCATTGCGGGTTGAGCCGGATTCAAAGTCCACATCCGCTTTGCTGGCACCGGCAAACCCCAGTTCAAGAAGCGGGTCGCCACTGGTGCTGGTGGTTGAGGATTCCTCGGCATTGGTCATAAAAAATCCCCGCAGGTTTTTTGCCACCCGAAGAGACACGCCGCCGCCCACATTGGTGCCGCCATCGGTTTTTCCCACCACTTGAAAAGCCACAGATTCTCCGCTGTCTGAGCTGCCGCTCAAGTTGGAGAGCACGGTGGAAATGCCGCCACCTCCCCGCAAAAGTTCAAAATAGGACCCCGAAAGAAAAGACGTGGTGTAATAGCGCTGGTTGGTGTCGGGATCTCTGAGGATCATCACGGACGAGAAGGAACCGGAGTTCTCATCCACCACCAGATATCCGCCGGGGATGCCCGGGTAGTTGACCGAGTTGCTTGTTGGGTCAAGTTTCAGAGAATAAACCAGAAGCTCCGCTCCGGCGGGGATGGCAGCCAACAGGAGAACCACGATGACCGGGATGGAAAAACGCAGGCGTTTCATAGAAAAAACATACCATTCCTTACCGCACGCGCAAGGCATTCACGCTGGTTAGGATGCCGGCGATCATGGAGTAGGCCACGAGCCCGACAAACAGGGCCACAACAAGGATGATGGCGGGTTGGATGAGAGTGGTCAGACGTTCAATGCGTGAGGTCAGGTCCCGGTCAAAGCGCCGGGCCGCCCGTTCGAGGGCTCCGGCAATATCGCCGGTTTGTTCGCCAACGGCCAGAATGTCGCACAGGACAGGAGGAAAAAACCCGACCCGGCGAAGGGCGACCGACAGGCTGCTGCCTTCGCCCACCATGGCGGCGGCCCGCTGGATCAACCCACGAAGATACACATTGGCCGTGGAGCCAAGCAGGAGATTCAAACCATTAAGAAGAGTCACGCCATTGGAAACCAGGGTGGAAAGTGTTTGGAGCATTTCGGCATGGAAGCGGGCTCGCAGGACCGGGCCAACCACAGGAAGGTCCAACATGGCCCGGTGCCACCACGCTTGGCCGGAAGGGGTATTCAAAGCGATTCGCACAAGCATGATGAAGGCTCCGGTGCCCGCAATCAGGGCCCACCACCACCTGCCACAAAATGTGCTCACCGCCACAAGGATTTGGGTGACCAGAGGCAACTTCTGGCCGGTTTTTCCAAGCAGCACCGAGAGCTGGGGCACCAGGAAGGTCAGGAAAATGAACATCAAAACAATTGCGGCGGCAAAAACAATAGAAGGGTAAAGGAGAGAGGACGCAACGCGCTGGCGCAAATTCCCGATCAGTGTGAGATGCGCGCATTCCCGCCGGAGGATTTGTGGCAGGGCTCCGGCCGCCTCGCCGGCAGCGGCGAGATTGCAGTAAAGAGGATCGAAGGTGTCACCGCAGTCGCGCAGAGCCGTCGAAAAGCTCACCCCGTCGCGGACCCTCTGCCTGAGATCCGTGGCCACGGCTTTCACAGGCGATTGTTCGCTGCGTGAGGCCATCACCCGAAGTGCTCCCTCCAACTGCAGACCCGCCTCCAACAGATCTGCCAACTCCTCGGTGAAGAAGAGCAGGTCAGGTTGGGAAAGCCGGAGTTTGGCCAGCGATTGGGAGGCCGCTTCTTTTTTCTTTGCAGAGTTATCCCCCAACTCACGCACCTCGCTGGGCCTCAACCCCCGGTCTTTGAGGATCCGGTAGGCCTCGGCTTTGGTGTTGGCTTTGACCTCACCGCTGGTCTCTGATTGGCCGGCTTCGGCAGCCTTGTAGAGAAATGTTGCCATGGCCCCTTACTCGTCAACGAGGCTCAGTTCTTCGGTGGTGACGCGAAGCACTTCCTGAATCGTGGTGTCTCCCTGGAAAACTTTCCGCCACCCGTCGCGGCGGATGGGGATCATTCCCTCACGCACCGCAAGGTCTTTAAGTTCTGTGCCCGAGGCGCGTTTTTGCACAAGTTCCTGCATGCGCGAGCTCATGGTGCAAATTTCAAAAATTGCGATCCGGCCGATATATCCACTTCCCCGGCAATGATCACATCCGACCGGTTTGAGGACCTTGCCAGCCCATTCGGCAGGGAACCCGATCGATGCGAGTTCCTCCGCTGGCAGATTGGCCGGCACAGCGCACCGCGGGCAGAGGCGGCGGACAAGCCTTTGAGCGATAAAAGCCCGCACCGAAGATCCCACAAGAAAGGGTTCGATGTTCATGTCCAGCAACCGCGTGATCCCGCCGACAGCATCATTGGTGTGGAGAGTGCTGAAGACCAAGTGGCCGGTGAGAGCTGCCCGGATGGCAATCTCGGCGGTTTCCAAGTCGCGCATTTCTCCCACCATGATCACGTTGGGATCGCCCCGCAAAATGCTGCGCAGAGCCCTTGCAAAACTCAGGTCAATCTCCGGCCGGACGGCAATCTGAATAATGCCATCCAGCTTGTGTTCCACCGGGTCCTCGATGGTCACAATGCGGCGCTCTTTCGCATTCAAGCTGCTCATGAACGTGTAGAGCGTCGTGCTTTTCCCGCAACCTGTGGGTCCGGTGACGAGGATAATTCCGTTGGGGGCTGCGATGAGCGAGCGGATGCGGCGTTCATCGATGGCATCCAGGCCAAGCTTGGCAAAATCGAATTGTTCCTGTCCGAGCAAACGCAAGCTGACATTTTCGCCATGGATACAAGGAATCGTCGCCACACGCACATCGATGGCCTGCCCCCCGATTTCCAAAGCGATTCGACCGTCCTGAGGGAGACGTCGCTCGGCAATATCCAGACCGGCCATGATTTTCAGCCGCGACGTGACAGAATCCTGAAGCATTTTGATACGCGGTGGAACGGGCGCTTCATGCAGAACGCCATCGATGCGGTAGCGGATGCGGAGGTCCTGGCCCAGCGGTTCAAAATGCACGTCCGTGGCCCGCTGGTTGAGCCCCTCCCTCAGGATCTGATTCACAAATTTCATGACCGAGGCCTCACTGTCCTCGCCATCCACAATGTTAACTTCCTCGGATTCCGAGGCTGCCACGTCTTCCCGGCCCTCAAGCAGTTCCTCAAAAGTTTCGGCCCCAACCCCATAGGTTGCCTTGAGGCCTTCCATCACAAAACGGCGGGTGGTCATGGAAAGCCGAACCGGCTTCTTGGTTTGCTGCGCAATGGCCTGCCAACTCAAATGATCAAAGGGGTCAAACGTCAGCAGGTGAATGGCCCCATCCTCCTCGGACTCCTCGGGCAACACTTTGAGTCCCAATGCCAGTCTTGCCGGAAAGGCTTCCCTCGCATTGGCAAGCGGGCGGGCCTCCGACTCTTCGCGCCACGGCAGCTCGCACTGGCTCGCCAGGCTGCGCAGAAAATCAGCTTCCACCACAAGGCCGGAATCCAGCACGGCTTCGACAGCCGAGCTCTGGCCGGACACGGCACGCCCGATGGCGGTTGTCAGCGCAGGAAAGTCTGTGCATCCTGCCTCCACGGCTGCGGCATCAATCACCACCGTCATGGGATTCAATTCTTGGGTTTGGACCACGGGAACCACGATTTGGGTTTGGGAGTGGGATTCGGGGGCTCGGTATTCGGAGCAGCCCGGTAGAACTCGGCAGGCTGTGCGGCCAGGGCATGCGCATCCTCTCCAAGAATCGTCCGCCCACCTTCGCGGTCGCTGGCCCTCACGGACTCGATCTCCGAATTCACAACAATGGCCTGGATCATGACAATCAACTCATTCCGGGACTTTTTCTTCGAGGCGCTTCCCCCCAGGAGTGGACCCACAACCGGGATGCGGTTCAAATAGGGAATGCCATCGGTGTTCCTGTCATCATCGTCGGTGATCAATCCCCCGAGCACAATCGTCGATCCGCTTTTCACACGAACGCTTGTTGTGATTTCCTGGGTGGCGATGATGGGCACCTCGTTCCCGGATATGACGTCCGTTCCAACAATGCTGTCATTTGTTTGGGCGATGATGAGATTAACCTCGTTGTCGGCATTGATGAGAGGAACGACCTCCAGCTTGAGGACGACATCCTCGTATTGAATGTTGGAGGTCACGGAATTGTTATCCCCCAGTCCGGGGGTTGTTGAAGTCAGCGTCGACACCGGGACGGGAACACGCTGGCCTGACAGGATGGTGGCCTTCTTGTTGTTGGTGGTGTAGACCACCGGACGTGAGAGGGTCGTGAAGCGATTGGTCGTTTCGAGGAATCTTGCAAACACGTCCACAGATTCCGCGATGGAACCGTAGATGGTGAGACCCGACAATTGCGCAAACGTCTCCGGGCTCAGCAATGACGATGGGTCAGGGAGGGTGTCAGGAAAAAGTCGCGGACTAAGCACAGAGCCCGCAGCTCCGCTTTCATCGGTCTCGCCAATGATGTTCCGGATCGGGCTGAAATTCTGGTATTTGACCAGGTAACTGACTCCATAGTCGAGGTTGTCTCCCACGCGGAGCTGGCCAATGACTGCCGCCAGATACACCTGGCGGGGACGTTTGTCGAGCAGGTCCAAGATCTGTTTGGCGCGCTCTTTGGCATCGGGCGGGCCATAGACGATGATGCTATTGGCGCTGGTGTCACCAATGATGCTCACATTGCCAAGGGTCGTCGCGAGAGGGGGGCTTTGGAGGGCCTCGTCGGAGAGTCGGTCCGGGCGTCCCAGGCCTCCGCTGCCACTGGAATTGCTGCCTTGGGATCCCTGGAATCCCCCCCCTTGGTTGGGGTTGATTGTACTGGGCTGTTGGCCCTGGGGTTGGCCTGTGGTGCCGCCTGCTGTTTCTTCACCCCGCTCTTGAAGCATGCTCTCCAGCACGGGGAAGGCGTCATTAACCGAGAGGTAGTTGAGGACTCTGACAAGCGGATGTTCAAAAGACCCGGCCGCATCCAACTGGCCGATCACTTCGCTGAGGTAGCGGTAATTTTCTGTACGGGTGACAACCAGCACGCGGTTGGTCCGCTTGTCGGCGATGAAGCGGGATTTGCCTTGCAGCAAGCGGTCCTCGTATTGGGCACTGGAGGCGGACACCGATGCTGCGGCGGCTGAAGGATCCCCCTCCGGAGTCGCCGGGGACGGTGCGTTCGTGGTCACCGTGGTGGTGGTCGTTGTTGTGGCATTGGGGTCTGCGGTGCCGAACATCTCGTTTAATGTTTCCACCACTTTCTCTGCATCCGCCCGCTGGAGCTGGATAAAGCGCGTGACCACTTTGGCCGGTTCCTGGTCGATCAACTCAATGATGCCGAGAGCTTTTAAGATCACCGGGGTTTTGTCCGTGATGATAATGGCATTCGCGGTCGGCACGGGAACAATCGACCCGTAGGCATTGGGGGGGACAACTCCCGTGACAACGCCCGCTGCCTCTTGCGGGGCAATGAATTTGAGGGGCACAAAAAAGCTCATGACTTGATCCCCGGCGTTAATGATTTGTGACACCTCGGTAAAAAGCGGGAGCCCCTCGCTTCGCACCATCCGTGCCGGACCAAGGATCTTGATCGTGTTTTGATCCACCGGAACGATGGTGTAGCCATTCAACAGCAAGGAGCTTTCGATGATGCGAATCGCTTCGGCCCGGGGAACGGGCTGGGAGACCATGATAGAAAGTTCCGGGCCGGCGAGGTTGGAGTCACGGATCATTCGCTTACCGGTCAGAGACTCATAAAGAGCCAGCACATCGAGAACGGAGCTTTTCGGGAATTGGATGTTGACGGAATCTCCCTGCGGCAGGGCGGGAGGTGGAATCGTTGCCGGTGGCGGCACCTCATTTTGCGCGTGAGTTGCCGCAGCACCAAAAGTCAAGGCGGCCAGAAAACCTGCGGTGAGGAATCTCAAGATGTTCACGGGTTGGGTGGTGGAGCGGGATTTCCCGAGATGACACGGCGGCGGATCACACGCCGGGGTGGGTTTTGCTGATTGGGATTCGCGGAGTTGGAAATTCCGGGCTGGGCGGGCTGGCCGGACTGGCCGGCGATAACGGGTGTGGGTTGCTGCCCCGGAATGGCACCTGGAATCGCTCCCGCGACCGGCTCGGGTTCGGCATATGCCAGCGTGGCAATCTCTCCCTGGATGCGAACCCTGGCTTTCATCTTGCGAGGGTCACTGTCAGGAAGAAATTCCATGAGCATCAAGCCACTGCCCTCGCTGTCAGGTTCAAGCACGTGACGGGTCTGGGCCGTGCGATCGAGCACAAAGATCCGTTGTTTGCCGTCCCACGAGGCAGCGCCGGTCAGCACATAACGGTCGGCGACTGGCGATTTTTCTTCGGCCGTCGGCAGTGAGAACGGGGAACGTTTGAACAAAAACTCAAATTGGGAAATGTCCCGGCCTCCGGTGACAAGAGGGAGACTGGTTGCTTCCGGCACTGGTGCCTCCGTCGGATCAGCAGCCATCAGCGAGGTCGCAGCGAGCAAGGTCGCGCAGACCAACCGGATCAAATGGGTGCTGGAAGTCATGGAGTTTTGTTTTCGCCGGCAGGAGGTGTTTCCTTTGGTGAGGGCAGGGAATAATACTGCCGAATCTCCATTTCCGCGAGGATATTTTGGGGGCTGGCCTCGGCTCGGGCGTTAAACTGCTCAATCGACCGCCATGACCCCTGCTGTTGCACATCAAACAAAAACCTCACCGCTCCTTGAAACGGGCCACTGAGTTTGAGCCGAAGAACCGCTGCCTTTTCGCTGAGGCCCTCCGGCGGACCGGGCAGCGACTCCTCAAGCATCGTCAGGCCATGGGCTGTGGCGGCCGCGCGCACGGCTTGCAGCAGGTCGGAGCCAGCGGTGTTTTCGGCCATCTCCGGGGCGGGTGGCAGCGAGCGGCTCATCGGACCCAGCTCTTCAGCAAGATCGATCCACCCCTGCGAGTCCAGGATCCGGGCTTCCGCAGCAGCCAACGCGTTTTTTTGGTTGTCCCTGGCATTCAGGATCAGTTTCAACCCGCCAAGGTTCAGCGCAATAAACACGGCGGTCAGCAAAATCCCGAGCAACCGGCGTTCAGTTGGTGTCAGTTGTCGCATCAGGCCTCCTTCCTTCGAATTCAAAACGCACGGTGTTCTGGGACGCAATGTCCGGCGGGCGGGCCGTCCACTCAAACTCGACCAAAGCGGGTGAGGCTTTTAATTTTTCCAGCATGTCGTAGGTCTGGGCCACCTCGGAAGCTTCTCCGGCCACAATCAGGCGTCCGTCCTCGATGTTCACACGCGTCAGACGAACGGTTTCTCCCGGCAATGTCGCGGCAACACCCGCCAGGAGGTCCAGCGCAAACAGTTTGGGATCAACGGCGGCCTGGATCGTACGCCATCTCTCGACCGTGGCCTTGGCTTCTGCGGCTGGCTGGCGAAGCGCTTCGGCCTGACGCTGCGCGGATTGCAACTTTGCCCGGCCGGTAAAAAGGAGGGCAAGCACCACGATGAGCACCACGGCATACACGGCGAGCAAAATGCCCGTGATTTGACCAAAGCGCTTGGTTTTGAGCTGACGGGCCCGCCGGTCAACCGCCAGCGGGGGCGCGATATCTGAGAGTTTGGCAGGCAGGGCCGGGGGGAGTTCCCCGGTTTTTTCAATCTGCCAACCCGTCTTTCCCATCAGGGTCTGGGACTCATCCTCATCAAACGCCCCGACAATCAGGATCCGTGAAGGCAGGCGGGTGAGGATTTCCTCGGCTTGCAGTCGCTGCGCGCATCTTGCCAGGGCCTGACAAAATGGCCCTGAGATGCGTGTCTCTTCGGATGAAGAAAAATACACACACTGCCGGTTGCGGTAGAACGCAAAACACACCGTGCCGTTTTCCTTCCAAAGCATGACATCATTTTCCCCCGGGTTTGCCAGGCGTGCAGGAATTTCAAAGGTTTCGGCATGACGCAGCGGTTCCTCCAACGCGGGATCATCGGAGCCCAGCACACAGAGAACCAGAGCGCGGTCCGGGTTCCGTTCGATCTCCACCACCCCCACCGATTGACCCTTGCGATACAAATGACGGCTGGCGAATTCGAGCTCTGCGATTTCTTTGGGATTTCCATTGGGCGAGATCCAAAGCGGGAGTGCCAACATGCTATGAGTCGGGGACGCAACAACCAGCTTCGGGGGGCGCTGACCCGGATTCGGGAGTTTTTCCAAAGCTCCGCCTTTGACCGGGGTTTTCCACAGCTCCCAATCGGCATGCCCTGGGCGAAGGATGGCTCGTGATGATGGTTTTTCCTTCATTTCTCCTCCCAGGCAAGAATCGAATTTCCATCACCCTGCGTCACCACGGTGATCGTTCGGGTGACACCATAAGCATAGCCCCGGCTTTCCACCCGGCGGGCCTTTCCTGAGGTGTCAAAAAATTTCTTCAACGCCGCCGCTTGTTTCCCCGCCGCTCCGGCTATGGCTATGGCATCCTCGATCTTTGTGTATTCGAGATCATCCTCCGTGCCGCGTTCGCCATCGGCACCCTGACGGTAGGCTTTCAGCGCTTGAATTTGCCGTCCTTCCAGTTCTGCGAGGTCTGCCAGAAGCGCTTCGCTGGCATGGTTCACATTGATTTTTCCATCATGGTAAAGTGTGAAGTCATCTCTCCAGTCATCGATTTCTGCGAGCACATCACGCAAATTCAGCACAGATTCCATTTCCCGTATATCCCCGAGGGGTTCGTTGGGGGGGAAGCCCGGAAGGCCTGCCGCTTCATATTCTGCATATTCCGCTCCGGCCAGAGAGCGGAACTCATCGGCATCGATCCAGTCCGTGAGGCTGTCCATGGCGGCATCGGCTTCCCGCTGGGGAACATTCCACGCGCGGAACAGCGTGCTGAAGAGTTCACGATCACCGGCCCAGGTGTTCGGATTAATTCGTCCGGACTCATCCGAAATCAATACCTCGTAACCCTCGGTTTCCGCGTCCCCCGCACGAAGAAGGGGATCCCCTTCCTTGATACCGGGGTGGCGTCCAAAAGCCAGGCCGCGCAGAGCCATCTCGCGAGCATGGAAAGAGCGCTCGGCATGACTCTGCTCATTGGTGCGCTCTTTGACTCTCACGCCCACCATAATAACCACCGCCGCCAAAAAAGCGATCCCCCAAAGCACGATGGGTAAGGCAATGCCGCGTTGACGGTTCATGGGGCGGGGGGCTCCCCGGCGGGCGGCGGCTCTTCATTTGCGTTGGGCGCTCCTTGCTGCACCCGCACGAGGGTTGGCAGCCAGAAAAACAGCTCATGCTCCGCTTGGGGTCCATCGGCTGACACAAAACGCAAACGCACCAGCGGCGGGCGGGGCGCATCCAACTCCCATTCCGACCGCCATTCGCCCTGAACCATAAACGCCCACTCCACTTTTTCGACCTTGGGGAGCAACGGAAACCACTGGCCCGGATTCCGCCGGCGGTCACTGTCACCTTTGGGGATTCGCAGCACGCCGAACGTTCGGGTTCCATCCGCCTGAGCCGGCGCCGTCAGCACCACCTGGCCGCCGCCAGCGGCCGTCATTCCAAAATAGGAACCCGCATCGGCAAAAACAATTTCCGGGGTTGCCGTGCTCCCTCCGGATTCATAACGAAGCCCGAGCCGCGCGCGGGCCGGCATGGTCAGAAATGCTTTCCGGGTCCCCCTCAAAAAGGCATCGGTTCGTTCGTACCAGATCTGGTCATCCATGCTGGTCCTTGCGGCCTCGAGCGCCGCATGGGTCACCGCATAAAGCGCTCCGGCCAACAAACCGAGCAGGGCCACAGCCAGCACGGTTTCAATAAGGGTGAATGCGCGGCGAAATTTTCTCATGATGGGTCGTTGCAACATCAGGGAATATAAAGAACGGTTTCCGCCGTCTGCTCGGAGTCATCCATGCCCACTTTGATTTTCAGGAGCCAGAGCCCCGGCAAATCTTCTTCTTCCCGGTTTTTGGCAAGGAAGGGCTCCAGGGTTTCTTCGACGGCCACGCCACGATTTTCTTTGGCTTCAATCACGCGGGCCACCCCGGGATCGGGAGGTTGGGCCATGCTGAAGGCCAACCGATTGTCCAGCTCCGCGCGCATCCGGCTTGTGCTCCTGGCCTCCAAGCCGGCGGTGATTGCGGAATCAAGCGCAAGGGCCAGCCCCATGAAGGCCAAGGCAAAAATCCCGAGGGCAATCAGGATTTCAAAAAGCGAGAAGGCGGCTTTGCGGTGGGGGCGGGTCATGGCAAGCTCTCTGGAGGTTCCAGTGCGGTCAGCGGGTCGAACGCGACCTCATACGTCCGTCCGGCACCCACCATCCGGAGGACAATCGGCTCACATATTCCCTCTCCGTTAAATTCCCAGATTTCTCCCTTCAGCGGCCTTCGGAATTTGGTTTCTCCCGTGCGGCGGATTTCAAGAGACCACCCTTCGGGGACTTTGGCCACCCGCTCTTCGCCTTTGATATTCAGGCCGGAAAGCGAGATCACCATGTGTTTGGGCTCGCCGGAAAGAAGGGCTTCTGAGCGCAGTGCCCGGCTCAATGTCCGGATGTCCTCGGCCGCCGTATCCACGGGGTCCACGGCACTGAACATAAAGGGAACAGTGGCCACCGCGATCAGCCCCGCAATCGCCAGGGCCATGATCACCTCCAGCAGCGTGAAGGCTTTTTTCCGGAGTGGCGGATTTTCCGCCAGTCGCCATGGGCAGAGCGCGGCAGTCCCTTGCCCGCCGCCATTTTTTTGCAAAATTACGGACGGCGAGGGACCGCCATTCCGACCATCAGGGGAATACCCAGCGTTTGATTTCACACGCTTAAGTCTCGGGTTACCACACTTTTGAGCCCAAGGTTTGTGGAAGAATCTCCCCTTGGGGCTTTGGCCTATGGCCGGATATCATCTTCGCTCTCACGTCCATCGGGCCCGAGCGAGAAAAGATCGAAACCCTCAGGGTTGAGCTTTCCGGGATTGCGATAAAAATACTCATTTCCCCAGGGATCCAGAGGCACGGCTTTGAGAAGCTGCTTCCATTTGCGGGGTTTGGGTTCGGTTGACGGGATTTCGACGAGGGCCTTGAGGCCTTGGGCCGTTGTGGGACGCCGGTAATTCCGGGTTTCATAAACCCCCAACTGCATGGAAATGGCCTGGATGTCGCTCTCCACCCGCTGCTCTTTGGCGACATCCACGTTTCCTGCCAGCATGTAAATCGCCGATCCCACCAGCACAGCAATAATGCCCAGCACGAGCATGATTTCAAAAAGTGTGTAACCTTCCTGGTTGGAGAGTCGGGACATCCGCTTCCGCGGGGGTTTGAGGGAGAGAATTTTCATGAGCTTAATCTGTCAGACTTGGAGAGTTCCGGCTGGGAGGGTTCACAATCACAAGAGGCAGGACCGGTTCAGGTTTTGGAGGTGTGGTCACAACCAGCGGTAAGGGGGCAGGCTCGGCAATATAGTCCGGGGCCGCATAGAAATCCGGCTCCTCGGATTCGGGCAAACCGGTGGCCGTTGGCTGGAGGAGGGCTGGTTCCTCTGAGACCGTCTGAAGCGGCCTCGCGCCAAACCGAAGGTGCAAATACACATTTTTGATCGAGACCTGACGGATGATCGGCCCTGGCGCATTTTGAAGGCGGATCACAATGGAATTATCCATGGGCTTCCAAAACGCTGCTGGCAGAAATAGAGAATGATTCCGCCATCCGGCAAGAATCAGAAATCCGTCCTCGTCAATGGTCACCGCGGGGTCATCCAGGCGGAAGGTGGCAATGTTCATCTCACCAACCGCTTTCCCATTCACTTCCACAATAACGCGGGACCCGGGATCGAGCCCCAGCACCTCGGCGTGAAGCACGGCACCCTCCACCTTGCCCTCCACGGGAACCACAAATTCGAACTCCGAGTCAAATGGCTCAACCGCCGCAATCAATTCAGCTTCAAGAATGGATCCATCGCGCAAGTCCCCGGACAGCGGCGGAGCCTCGCGGCCATCCACATCATCCACGGTGAGGACATCGCCGGACCGCTCAACAACCGCAGGCTGATGGCCGGTACCAACCACAGCAACCGTCACATCACGTGCCGGCTGCAGCGTCACACTTCGCAACCTCCCCGGCCGGCTCTCCAGATTAACCTCCAACCGCCCGCCGTTGGCTGTCAGTTCTTGAGGAACCAACACCGTGCGGGCATGCAAACCCAGCGACGTCGGGGATTCTCCGAGGCCTTCTGAAAGCGGAACCGACCCGCCATTGTTTGGCGGATACCAGGTCACCACCGGCCCGGCATCCTCGGTGTCATCAAACACCACCGTCACCACCAGTTGATCCACCGCCGGACGTTTCCATCGGGGAGGGATCACAAAAATTGCGGCATTTTCTGACAGCTCGACCGGGTCAGGTGCCCACGAGGGGAGGGGACTCGCCTCCGGCCCGGATTCCCACCGAACACTCACCGATTCCATGGGACGCCCCACTGCCAACCCCGCATCCTCAGCCCCCGACGCCACCAACGGAAGCAAGGCAGCCAAAGCGGCCACCGCGCGAAGGTTATGGATGGAGGAGATCATCTCGAACAAAAAAATGCTTTCCATCCTATATACCCGTCCCGCCACGCAATCAAGGTTGATCCGAACGTCGTTTCTCAGGGGAACCCGCAGTGCGGCTCCACGTCGATGTCTCAGGGCTCAGCGAGACAGATGTGCGGCCCGGCTCCTGCCAAGGCTATCCGTTTCTATTGGGCGTTCCAAGCACGTGAGTTTTTGGTGGCAACATGACGTTATCAAAGGTTTGGGTGAACATGGCTGCCGCAAAAAATGCCACCGCTCGCAAGGTCTCGGATCCCGTATTCACCAGATCATGTCGCAGCGGTGTGGGCAGCACAAACACACTCCCGGGCTCCACCCGATGAATGCTGCCATCCTCCAAATGCAGTTCCCCCGTGCCTGCAATGATATACTGGGACTCTTCCGTCGCATCCGTGTGCCACCCGAGGCGGCATCCCGGCTCAATTTCGTAGACAATCGTCGACGATTGCGTAGTTCCTGCACCACCACACAGGGCAAAGGCCCCTCTCCAACTCACGGAAGGATCATCCTCTCCGGTGACCTGCACGCGCTCTAACTGATGGGACTGAATTACTTTGGCATTCATGACTTTAGTTTGTTGTTTTGTTGATATGACGGGTGATGTGCTAACATTTGAGGAAACAAAATATCGACTTAGTCGATGGCCCTCCAAATAGGAGGCCACTTGCAAAGGTTACGTGAACAAAACGCGCTGAACTGCTCCACTGAACCTTCATGCGTGGACTTCTAAGCTAATCAATCCTGTCATTCAAGAAATAATCTTCTCAAAAATATGAAAGCCTTGTCGGTTTAGGCAACCAGATGAATCATCCAAAAATTCACCCGTTAACGGCTATGTCTGCAAACGGCCGGGAGAAACGCTGAGTCTGTCCTTGCCGCCATGAAGGTGATAACCACGGTTTTTCGAAAGGATTTCCAGGACTCCCTTGAGGACCATGCATCATGACAAAACAGTGCTGCAGATCCTGCCAGGAACTCGGAGCTGCTTGATTGGTAATGGTCGCGTCTTCTGCAGCATATTTTTCATACAGGCGCAGAAACTCTTCTTCGATTGGGCTATCGAAAGGATAAAGTGTGTGAACTCCAGTGTGCATATTTTATGACCGAGACTTTATGGTTGCGGGCTCCGGTGTGAGTGGTCGCAACCCCATTTGGAGACGACTTTCAGATTTTGCCAAGCTTCATCCCAACGAATCATTAGATCGATTGATCGAGCTGGGAGATGCTTCCGGTTTGCGATGGTATCGCGACTAAAGACGTGGCTTCAAAGTGAAGTGCGAAAAACACAAAAAAACCGAACAATGCGTTCATCAATATGAAGACATTGGAGTTAAGGGCGCTTCCCATTGAAGTCCAGCCAGAAGAATAATATTCCATTAGACGCATGCTTTTTTAAAATGAGGCCACCATGACTATCGGTGAATCGTCTATGTTCAGCATTCCTAAATTCGGCGCCATGGGTATTATGCTTTTGAGCCTTGGTTGTGCCGCACTCTTGGCGGATGAACCCACAGCTCCAGCCATTTCCCTGGCTGCTTTTGGTCCCCGCATCCTCACCCATGACACCCAAGGCGACACTTGGGACGGGGCCTGGCTGGCCGACGGACGGGTTCTGTTACAATACGATGATGGCTCGGGGTGGGGAAAAACTGGAGAAAAGGGTAAGAGGCTGCGCAGCCGTGGTATCAGAGAACTGCTCACTAAAAGGGGTCATAAAAGGGGTCAGTCCGAGCATATGATCATAACTAAAAGGGGTCAGTCCGAGCATTTGATCATAATGATATTGACACGCTCATGAGATGCTAGCAAAAGAGGAGGCATGCCGAGGAAAGTGCGGTTGGAGTATGAAGGAGCGACGTATCATGTGATGAGTCGTGGGAACAACCGA
>JBGSPC010000163.1:0-25753 GCA_041738805.1 Terrimicrobiaceae bacterium
TTTTTGCCTCGGCTTCCGATACGCGTCATCGGCTTCACGTCATGCGTAAGGCCTATGGGTCCCCCCGCACCACCTGCTTTAATGTTCACGGTTTCCGCATTGCCGTTCACAAGGTGACCGGGGAAATTCGCATTTTGCAAAGTGTCCATGCCGCCGATGCCGGCACGATCCTCAATCCCATGCAGTGCCGCGGACAGGTCGATGGAGCGGTCGCACAGGGCATCGGTAGCAGTTTGTTTGAGCGGATGGTCTTTGATGCCAACGGCAAAATGATGAATCCTACGTTTCGAAATTACCGGATCTCGGCGTTTGCGGATATTCCGCGCACCGAGATTTTCTTTGCGGACACCTATGATGCCTACGGCCCGCTGGGTGCCAAGTCCGCAGGGGAAACCCCGATCATTCCCGTCGCCCCGGCCCTGGGCAATGCCCTGGCTGATGCAACGGGGATTCGCTTCATGAGTTTGCCCTTCAGCGCGGATCGGATTTTTGAACAGCTCGCGGATGTGAAATGAAGGCGCATTGCAATATTCACCCCGGTTCGTCGCCTTGTAACGGCGGACTCGCCCGTAAAAATCCATGAGCGAAATCGCAGTCCTCATTGCCACCGCCAAGGTCCGCCCGGACCAGGAGCCGGCCTTCTCGGTATGGAAAGCCACGCACGACACCGTCATTGGAAAATTCCCGGGGTTTGTCAGCAGCGACATCATTCCGCCAACTCACGAGGGCAGCAATGAATGGACAATCATCCTCAACTTCGAGTCGAAAGACGATCTGTCCGTTTGGCAAAAGTCGCCTGAGCGCGCCGCCGTCGTTGCCGAAGGGATGGCACTTTTTGAGGGAGGAACCCTTGGCGAAGTTGTTCAAATTGGCGATGGAGGAGCAAAGCCGGATAACAAAGTCACCGAGGTCATTTTTTCCAAAGTCAAAGCCGGCAAGGAAGACGATTATCGCGCGTGGGCCGCACGCATCCAAGCCGCCCAAGCCAGATACCCGGGCTATTGTGGCATGTACCTGCAACCTCCCCAGGAACAAGGCGGTTTGTGGACAACAATCCTTCGCTTTGACTCCGAAGCCCACCTTGAAGCCTGGATGAATGCGCCCGAGCGCAAAGCCCTGCTCAAAGAATCCAAAGACATCATCGAACACGAGGCCCTCTCCCGTCTAGCCACCTCATTCCCGGGGTGGGTGCCGTTGAATCCGATGACAGGAAAAGGCCCTCCAAACTGGAAAACCGCCATGCTGGTGCTCCTCGGGCTTTTTCCGGTTGTGATGCTTGAGCTGCGATATTTGAATCCCGTTCTTGCCGGCTATGGATTGAATTCTTCCTTCGCCACATTTCTCGGCAATGCCCTCAGCGTCGCAGCGACAAGTTTCTTCACAATGCCGTTGGCCGTGCGGGGCTTCGGCTGGTGGCTCTTTCCCAAAGTCGAATCCGCCGCTCTTAGCACCAAGGGCGTCATGCTCCTCCTCCTGCTTTACGGAGTGGAGATTGCCCTGCTCTGGCGACTGCTGCCTTGGTGATCCACGAATAGCTGAAACTGCTGGAGAGCCAGCTCATAAGCCGCCGGCGTGTTAAGGTCCCAGGGCGGCGCGGAAGAATCATCTTCCGGCAGTTGGTGCGTTTCCAAACGAAAAGAATCCATCAGGCCGCGCAGCCCCTGGGTGCCTTCATCCAATCCTAATAGCCGATCACGCAAACATCCTGACAAAACCACCGGATGTCCACGATGTCCGTTCTGGGTTGGCACGATGATTTTTTCTTTGCAGGTTTCCGCTTCCTCGCGCAAATGGTGATACAAAGCCGGAACACGCGGTTGGTCCACCCCGCTGATGAGTATCCATTTTGCGTTCGATGGAAGCGTTTCCACCCCACAAACGAGCGAAGATATTTTACCCCGCGAAGGATCAGGATTCAGAACTGCACACCCTACGGGAAGTGTCGCATCCCAATAAGCAAAGGACTCCGGCGCGACCACCGCCTTTGTTTTCCATCCGGCACCTGCGAGGGCCTGAACCATCCATGGGAGTAGCATCTCTCCTCCCATCCAAGGCAGTCGCCCTTTCTCACGCTTCATGCGCGTGGATTGGCCCGCCGCAAGAATGATCGCATAAAAGCCGCAGGAAGAATTTTCCGGCAGGTTTCGGATCACCGCCTCTCCGATGACCGTCTGATCATCACCAGTCTTATCGTTAATCGGCTCCGATTTTTTCATAAACCGGGGCCGCCAGCTCAAGCGAGAGTTTGAGGACTTCTGCGCCATGACTCTGAAAGTCCGGGTCTGAAGGATCCACGGAAGTTTTGGTGTCACCGGAACGGTCCCATAGCACCAACTTTTGATCCCGGAAATTGTCATCGGAGACGCAGTCCGTCATGGGAAGTCCCACCTCCTCGCCAGACGCCAAAGCCTCCTCCAAAGGACTGGCTGCGTGAGCCCCGCTCAGGAGACCCACCAAAAGTGCCGCAATTTTTATCGACAACCGCCTCATGCGGCGGGCCCTTTCCACGAGGGGTTGCTCATTTTCAAGATCGTCGTTGGCAGAAAATGCTGAAAAAATGCAGACATTGCCCGTGAATACGATGGGTCCCCCTGACCGTCAATGCGGATCCCACGAATTTTATAACCCGCTGCATCTTTCGGCCGTGTTGAAGCTGGGCACTCGTTCTAGATGAGAACCGGCGAATACCGTGTCGTCGCCGGGATTCTAGGATCAACCACCACACGCTTCGAAGCCCCCCAAGCCCCCTGAAATTTTCGGATACTTTTACACGTGGAGGAACATGGAACATGTTTCTTTTCCGAAGAGGACCGGGCAGTTTTTAAGCGTTACTTACAAGATCGATTTGTGAGCAGGATACCCGGCTGAATGCGGTGTCAAGCTGCCGTCTCTTGCTCGGATTTACGTTGTGAAGCGCTGATGCGGTTTTGGAACGCCTCAGCGGAGTGAGGCGGCTACAAAGAACTGGGTCACTTAGAATTTGTGGGGGCGTGTCATTTTGTGGAGTGCTGCTGACGCTGAATCCCGGCAGGGACGTATCAATCCTCTTTTTCCGTTTTCGTGATGGTTCCATGAGGAAGAACGGTCAGTTCTTTTTTGGCTTCTCCGTCACGGATTTTCACCTCGTAGTCCTCAATTGTGCCATCAGATTTTAGATCCTTCTCTGCGGAAAGCAGCTTTGCTGCGGGATGGGCCGTGGTAATGGCCAATGTCACAACGGCGGGAAGGTCTTTCACGGCGATGTCGTCTGCGATGAGGGCGGTGGGGATCAGGGTGATAGCGGCGAGGAGGGAGAGTTTTAATGGTCGCATGCAGAATGATCGTTTTTGGAATTTCGGCTGGATGTATTCACCAGCCGGAGTTTTGCCGGAAAATGCTATTGATGCGGTGGAGGTTTCGGGTATCCTTTGAAGTAAGGAATCAAGTATGCAAGCTGTCCTTACATCCAAAGGCCAGATCACACTCCCCATAAAAATCCGGCGCAAGCTGGGGTTGGAAGCAGGGGATGTTCTCGAGTTTGACGAAACCGTGCCATATATCAAAGCACGCAAACCGTTTGATAAAGACGCGATGTTTCGGGCTGTGGGGCGAGGCAAAAAGCGGAGCCCCAAACTCACCAGCAAGAAATGGCTTGAAGATCTGCGTGGTCCCGTCGATCTCCCATGATCACAGCGGTGGATACCTCCGTGCTCATTGCGATCGACCAAGCCGAGTCTGACGCCGAAGCCTGGGTTGAGAGACTGGCAGAAGCACGGGCGGAGGGAGCCCTGGTCATTTGCGATATCGTTGCCGCAGAATTTTTTGCGTCAGTCGGTGATCAAGAGGCCTACAATCAGACCCTCCATGATTTGGGGGTGGAGATGGTGGCAACAAGCTTCTCCACCGCTTGCCTGGCTGGTGCAATTTTTAGGGACTACCGCAAGTCCGGAGGAAAACGCGAACATCTCATCCCCGACTTCCTCATTGGAGCCCATGCCTTGAATGACTGTGATGCCCTGGCCGCCGCCGATCGGGGGTACTTTCGACGATACTTCAAGGGGCTGAAAATCCTTCGCCCCTGAGCTGGAGGTTCGAGGCGAGAGAAACTTGTTCCAAGTTCCGCTACGTTTTTTCCTCTTTGTGGGTAGAGTTACTCGGCGATGTCACCTTCTTCTTCCACGTCGGCGACGACGGGGGCGATGGCTTGGAGGACTTCGTTTTCACGGAGGTCGATGAGTTTGACGCCTTGGGCGTTGCGGCCGACTTCGCGGATGGCGCCGACACCGGTTCGGACCATCTTGCCTTTGTTGGTGATCAGCATGATTTCGTCATCGTCCCTCACGGTGAGAGCACCGGCGACGCCGCCAGTGCGTTCGGTGACTTTCATGGTGATGATGCCTTTGCCGCCGCGGCTTTGGTTGCGGTATTCGTCAAAGCCGGTTCGTTTGCCAAGTCCGTTTTCGCCGGCGACAAGGAGTTGGGCCTCCTTGTTGACGACAGCGGCTGCGATGACGTAATCGCCCTTCTGCGGGCGAATGCCCCAAACGCCGACGGCGTTGCGGCCCATGTCGCGGCAATCCTCTTCATGGAAGCGGATGCTGAGGCCCCCGTGGGTGATGAGCACAATTTCGTCCGTTCCATTCGTGAGTTTGCAGTCAATGAGACGGTCGTCCTCTTCGATATTGATGGCAATGATTCCACCTTTGCGGATATTGCGGAAATCGCTGAGTTTCGTTTTTTTGACGACGCCGCTGCGGGTGGCAAATAGAATCGAAAGCTGGTCGCTCCAGGTTTCCTCATCCGTGTTTTGACCTTGGATGCGGATCGTTGAGGCAATTTTTTCGTCCTTGCGGAGTTCGAGCAGATTCGCAATCGAGCGACCCTTGCTGGCGCGGGAACCTTCGGGGATTTCGTAAACACGCTCCACGTAGCAGCGTCCAGTCGCCGTGAAAAATACAAGATAATCGTGGGTGGTGGCGGTGAAGAGGTGTTCAACAAAATCGTTGTCCTCTTCCTTCTCGGCTTCTCGGGCAACCATGCCGATGACGCCTTTGCCTCCGCGGCGTTGGGAGCGATAGGCACTGACCAAGGTGCGTTTGATAAAGCCGTTGTGGGTGAGCGTGACAATCACGCCTTCGTTGGCGATGAGGTCTTCGAGGGCCATCTCGCCTTCGTCGGGAACAATATCCGAGCGGCGGGGGCTGGCGTATTTTTCGCGGATGACACCGAGTTCTTCTTTGATGATCGTCAACACGCGGGACTCTTTGGCCAGGATGTCGAGAAGGTCTTTGATCGTGGCGAGAATTTGGTCGTATTCGCCTTTGATTTTGTCGCGCTCGAGGCCCGTCAACCGATAGAGTTGGAGGTCGAGGATCGCGTCCGTTTGGCGTTCACTGAGGTGATACATGCCATCTGCGAGTTGGGTGGATTCGCGGATGAGAATGCCGAGATGCTCGACCGTTTTTTGGCTCCACTCCAGGGCGAGCAGTTTGATTTTAGCTTCGTCCCGGCTGTTGGCGGAACGGATTATCCTGATAAAATCATCCAGATTGGCGAGGGCGACGAGGTAACCTTCCAAAAGGTCGGCACGTTCTTCGGCTTGCTTGAGCAGGTAGCGGGTGCGGCGTAGGATGACTTCCCGGCGATGCTCGATGTAGCAGGCAATCGCGTCCTTGAGGGAAAGCAGTTTCGGGCGGCCCCGGTCGATGGCCAACATGCTCACTGCAAACGAACTTTCGAGGGTGGTGTGTTTGTAAAGATTGTTGATGACGACCTTCGGGTTTGCGTCACGCTTGAGTTCGACGACCACCCGCGTGTTTTCGTCCGACTGGTCACCGACATAGCTGACATCGGTGAGAATTTTTTCGTTCACCAAGGAGGCGATCCGTTCAACGAGGGTCTTGCGGTTGACGCCGTAAGGAATCTCGGTGATGACAACCTGCTCGCGGTTGCCCTTGAGTTCTTCGACGCCGGCGCGTCCGCGGACTTTCACCGACCCGCGGCCGGTGTGAAAATATTGTTTGATGCCCGCCGTGCCACAAATCACGCAGCCAGTGGGAAAATCCGGGCCCTTCACATAGGCCATGAGTCCATCGATGGAAATATCAGGGTCATCGATTTGTGCACAGATCGCGTCAATAACTTCGCCGAGGTTGTGGGGAGGCATGTTGGTCGCCATGCCGACGGCGATGCCCGTGCCGCCATTGATAAGAAGGTTCGGGAAGGCAGCAGGAAGGACGGTGGGTTCCGTGCGGGTGCCATCATAGTTCGGCACAAAATCCACGGTGTCCTTGTCCATGTCATCCATGAGCGCGGCACCAAGGTGTTGGAGTCGGGCTTCGGTGTAACGCATGGACGCCGGTGGGTCACCTTCCACACTGCCAAAGTTGCCCTGACCCTGAATGAGCATTTCCCGCATGGCCCATGGCTGCGCCATGTGAACGAGCGTCGGATAAATGGCCTGGTCACCGTGGGGGTGATAGTTACCCATCGTTTCACCAACGATTTTTGCGCACTTGAGGGATTTGCGTCCCGGTTGAACACCCAGCTCGCCCATGGCGTAGAGGATGCGGCGCTGAGAGGGTTTGAGCCCGTCCCGCGCATCAGGCAAGGCACGGGAGATAATCACAGACATCGAATAATCGAGGAAGGATTTTGACATCTCCTCGGCCACATCGATTTTTTCAACTTTTTCGTTTTGGCTATACATCAGATTTTTTTAAAGCGGTTGGTTCGTGGGGGCCAGTTTCAGAAATTGTTTTTCCCAATCATCAGAGAGCCCATCGGATTGTCGGACCGTCCCGGGCTTGAGTTGGGATGAGCTCGGGATTTTGACGCCTAAGAAGCCCAATGTCGAGCGGATGGTGACATCATATTTGGCACAAAGATCCTCGTAAATCACGGTGTGGGGCACAATCCCGTTTTCCTCAAAAAACCGCTGCCAGACGGCCTCATCCTCTTCGGTCTCTTTCAGGCATTTGGCGATCAGTTCAAAATCAAAAGCCGGCTCGGCCGTGGCGGAATTCCCCTCCTGAATTTTCCAGAGGCCGGATTGGAGGGCGCGGGCCTTTGAGATCGCTTGGCGGAGTTTGTTGCGGCGGACCATGTGAAGGTATTTCAAGCGGGGAAAAATGGAAGCGAGAAGGTCTTTGACACCGTGATTCCCTGGAAACGCTGAGCGCAACCTTTCAAGAAACTCATGCAAGTACCACCCCATGACTTTGAACCCGAACACCTCATTGGATGTGGCTGTGGCAGGGATAATCCCGCGCACATAACCGGCAAAATCCGCCTGCGGATCCAATCCGTGAGAGGCCCCGTAGTCCCCTTCAAATTTAGGCAAAAAGAATTGCTTCGGTCGTCCTGCTTTGCGGGTGGCGTGGAGGCCATCGGTGAGGAAGTTGCTGCCGCTGCGCGCAGTCGCACACACGAGATAACATCGCCTCGGGTGCCTCCAGTTGTGAAACAATCCGCCCATGTCAGTGGGAGCATGGGCTGATTGTGAAAGGATGCAGAGGCAGCACGTTTTCTCAGAAGATCAGACGTCAAGGCGGGCATTGAGGGCATTGTCCTCAATGAACTGACGGCGGGGCTCCACGACATCTCCCATGAGAATCGTGAACATGCGGTCAGCGTCCACGGCATTATCCTCGGTGAGGTCAACCTTCAGAAGGCGGCGTTTCTCGGGGTTCATCGTGGTTTCGAAAAGCTCCTTGGCGTTCATTTCTCCCAGACCTTTGAATCGGTCAATGGTCAGTCCGCGTTTTCCGATTTCCAGGACCTTGTCCAAAATTTCGGGGATCGCAAAGACAGGATGGGAGCGGCTTTTTTCGCCTTCTCCTTCGATGACCTCAAAGAGTGGCTTGTCGCTGGCGGAGTAGTGGTCAATGTGGAGGCCTTTCTTCTCCAACTCAGCAATCAGCTTGAGGACAGCGGAGGATTCGTGGAGGTCCACCAGACGGGCACGGCGGCGGGGGCCTTCGGCGCGTTTGCTGGATTTGGCGACCGGAGCAGCGACCACTTCGCCGTTGGACTCGGCATCCCCGTTGGTTTCCGGGGTGGGCGCTTCAAACAAGGCGAGGTCTTCGTTGGCCTCATGGAAAGCGCGAAGCGCGGCCTCATCCGTGAAATAATAAACTTCCTCGCGGTTGCCATCACGGACATGCACGAGGTAGGAGGGCAGGTTCCCGGTTTTTTCGTCACGCCGGGTGAGGTATTGCTCGAAATCGCCGCCATGACGCCGGATCGCATCGGCGTATTTTTGGAGCCGTTCGAGCAGGCCCAAAATTTCTTTGAGCTGGGCGGAGGTCAGTTCCTTGCCATCGCTGCAGTTTTTGATGCGGACTTCCTCGGCTCCGAGGCCGATGAGGATTTTGTTCAATTGGGCATCGTCCGCGACATATTCTTCCCGGCGTTTGCGTTTGATGCGGTAAAGCGGCGGGCAGGCGACGTAGACATGACCTTTTCGAAGAAGCAGCGGCATCTGACGATAGAAAAAGGTCAGAAGAAGGGTTCGAATGTGGGAACCGTCCACGTCGGCATCGGTCATGATAATGATCCGGTGATAGCGCAGCCGTTCGAGATTGAACGCGCCTTCCGAATCGCCATCGCCGATCCCGGTACCAATGGCGGTGATCATTGTTTGGATTTCCGTGTTTTGAAGGACCTTGTCCAAGCGGGCTTTTTCGACGTTGATGAGTTTCCCGCGAATGGGGAGGATCGCTTGGTAACGCCGGTCGCGTCCTTGCTTGGCCGAGCCGCCTGCAGAGTCACCTTCGACGATGTAGAGTTCTGTGAGCGACGGGTCCTTTTCGGAGCAATCCGCCAGTTTTCCAGGCAGACCACCTCCGGAGAGGGCGCTTTTGCGAACCGTTTCGCGGGCCTTGCGGGCGGCTTCGCGGGCTCGGGCTGCCATGAGGGCTTTTTCGATGATCTTTTTGGCGATGGGAGGATTCGAGTCAAAGAACGTCATCAATCCCTCGTAAACAATCGAGCTGACGATGCCCTCGACCTCGGGAACCACGAGCTTGGATTTGGTTTGCGACTCGAAGCTCGGGTTGGGGTGTTTGACCGCCAACACACAGACCATGCCTTCGCGGGTGTCATCGCCGCCGATGGCCGGGTCCTTCTCTTTGAGGAGACCGTTCGTTCGGGAGTATTGGTTGATCGCACGCGTCAGGGCCGTGCGGAAGCCGGTGGCGTGGGTTCCACCATCAGCATTCGGAATCGCATTGGTGAAACAGAGAAGCTGGTCGTTGTAGCTATCATTGTATTGAAGCACAACGTCCACAAACATGTCGTCCGTGATCTCGGTCTGGTCCTTGTTTTTGAAGCTGACGCTGCGTTTTCCGGCCAGCACGATCGGTTTGGGGTGAACGAGCTGTTTGTTTTCGCCGAGCTGACGCACAAATTCTTCAATACCGAGCTTGTAGAGATAGACTTCCTTGCGAACAGGCTCCGGGCGCTCATCGGTGATGACGATTTCGAGGCCAGGGTTCAGAAACGCCAATTCCCGCAGACGCGCCGCGAGTTTTGCGAATTGGAATTCGACGGTGATGGTGAAAATCGTGGGGTCGGGAAGGAATGTGATCAGCGTGCCGGTCTGCTTCTTATTTTTGACGTCACCGATGACCTCGAGTTTTTGGGTTGTCACGCCGCGTTCGAACGCCATGTGGTAGACTTGGCCATCACGGGTGACTTCCACCCGGAACCAGTCGGAGAGGGCATTCACGCATTTGGCACCGACCCCGTGCAACCCGCCGGAATATTTGTAGGCTCCCTGACCGAATTTACCACCCGCATGGAGATTGGTGAGGACAAGCTCAAGGGCAGGGATCTTGAATTTCGGGTGGATATCGACCGGAATGCCGCGTCCGTTGTCCCGGATCGAGCAGGATCCATCCGAGTGAAGGGTCACCTCAATGCGGGTGCAATATCCCGCGAGGTGTTCGTCAATCGAGTTATCCAGAACTTCAAAGACGCAATGATGGAGGCCCCGTTCATCTGTGGGCCCAATGTACATGCCGGGTCTCTGACGCACCCCGGCCAGGCCCTCGAGTTTGTCGATCTTGGAAGCATCGTATTTGTCGAGGTTGTCGGGGTTGAGAGGTTCTTCGTCCATGCGTGTCGTGTTTGATTGGTAACCTGACATCCTAGCGGGTCCAAAATGGGGGGACAACCCCTTTCCCATGGAAATTTTGGGTGCCATGGAAATTGTGTTTGGGGCGGATCTCCCAGAATTGCACCACTGGGAGCGCTGGCCTCGCGCCTGCGGGGCCGGCTTCCTAAACCATCACTCAAATTTGCAATTTTCGGAGATGCGCACATTCTGATGGCATCACCAGAGAAAAGTCGGCGGGCAAGGGACTGCCCGGCCCTACCATCAAAGGGACGCTTCGCTGATTCCATGGAATTTTCTTTTTTGCCCGGTTGACTTGCCAGCCCGGTCCGTCCACGTTTCTACCTTCCCATCAATGAAAAACATTTTGTTTGTGTGCACCGGCAATGTTTGCCGAAGCCCCATGGCAGAGGCCATGTTCCGGAAAATGGTGCAAGGCCTTCCGGGGGTTGTTGTTGCCTCGGCGGGGGTGAGTGCGGGAAATGGCCACCCGGCCAGCCGTGAGGCCGTGGAGGTGTTGGCTGAACAAGGAATCGATCTCACAAAGTTTCGCAGCCAGCCTGTCACCGAGGAACTCCTTGCCAAAGCGACCCACGTGTTTGTGATGACCGATGACCATCAGCGCCTGCTCGACCTTTTTTTCCCGGAGGCTTCGGACAAGGTTCATCTCGTCCGCGAATTCTCCAAGGGAGCCCGGAATGTGCCCGATCCTATCGGCCTCGGGAAACGCGCCTATATCGAATGTCGCGACTCAATCAAGTCCGCCCTCGTAGATCTTTTAGAAATCATCAAACAACCCACACCCATGTCAGAATCAACCGCTCTTTCCTCCACCGACCCAGCCATCGCCGATGCCATCCGCAAGGAGCGGCACCGTCAGTTCGAACATGTTGAGTTGATTGCCAGTGAAAATTTCACAAGCCAGGCGGTCATGGAAGCGCAAGGGTCCTGTCTGACCAACAAATACGCGGAGGGATATCCGGGGAAGCGGTGGTATGGCGGGTGTGAATATGTGGACATTGTGGAAACACTGGCCATCCAGCGTGCGAAAGAACTATTTCAGTCCGAGCACGTCAACGTTCAGCCCCACAGCGGCAGCCAAGCCAACATGGCCGTTTATTTCAGCGTGCTGACTCCCGGGGACAAAATCCTCACCATGGACCTTGCCCACGGGGGACACCTCACCCACGGCCACAAAGCCAATTTTTCCGGAAAACTCTACGAGGTGCATCATTATGGCGTGAGCCAGGAGACCGAAACCATCGATTATGACGCCCTCGCCAAGCAGGCGGAGTTGGTGCGTCCAAAGATGATCACAGCAGGGGCCAGCGCGTATTCCCGCATCATTGATTTTCCACGCCTTCGCGAGATTGCGGATTCGGTGGGAGCCTATCTCTTTGTGGACATGGCTCATATTGCGGGTCTTGTCGCTGGCGGGGCACACCCGACCCCGATCCCCCATGCCCACTTCGTGACAACCACCACCCACAAAAGCCTTCGGGGACCGCGTGCCGGGTTGATTCTCTGCAAAGAAGAATTTGCCAAAAAAATCGATGGCCAAACCTTCCCGGGGATCCAGGGTGGGCCGCTCATGCACGTCATTGCCGCAAAAGCCGTTTGCTTCAAAGAAGCTTTGGAACCCTCATTCAAAGATTATTCCCGTCAAATCGTCAGCAATGCAAAGGCTCTGGCTGCCCGTCTGGCGAAGTTGGACTACCGCATTGTGTCCGGCGGCACGGATAATCACGTCATGCTTGTCGATCTTCGCGGGGCTGGCGTGAATGGGGCTGATGCCTCGGTGGCCCTCGACAAAGCGGCCATCACCGTCAACAAAAACGCAATCCCCTTTGATACCGAGCCCATCTTCAAAACCGGCGGGATCCGCTTGGGAACCCCCGCCGCGACAACCCGCGGGATGAAGGAAGAGGACATGATGGAGATCGCTGACTTTATCGATCTTGCTTTGAAGCATCGTGAAAACGAATCCGAGCTGGCGGCCCTCCGCAAAAAAGTTGTGGCCTTCACATCGCAGTTTCCGCTTCCCTGAGGACCTCCGCCGCGCGAGCGGCGTAGAGGGATTTTGAACATATTTCTTGGATGAGTGCCGGGGCTTTGCCAGCGGGGGATTTTTGGTATTGTCCGCGTTTTCCTATGAAAACTTTCCGGTTACTCATCGCTGTCCTTGGTCTAACCGCGCCGGGTTTCGCCTCTGCCGCGGACCTTCCCCTTGCTGAGCCGGTGAAGTCGCTTTCCCCGGCGTATGACCGCTACCTGGAAATGGACTCCCGCATCAAGGACTTGCGGAAGGCGGGCGATACCGATGGCTTGGAAGCGCTCGCTGCGGAGTTGCGCACAAGCAAGGAGGCTCTTGATGGCGGCACCTGGCTGCTTTCGCATTTTTATAAATTAGCCACGTTGATCCCTGACACCGAACCCGGGGCGGGGGAGGCCATGGAATTTTTCGAATCCTGGGCGCGGGAACGTCCGGAAAATATCACGGCGCAGGTTTGTCTGGCCAAAGCGCTGACCCGACACGCTTGGACGGCGCGGGGCACCGGCTGGGCGAAAGAGGTGACTCCCGAAGGCTGGCGGCTGATGGAGGAACGGTTGAATCGCGCCTGGGAGGTCTTGGAGCGGGCGGGGAGGTTGGAGGACTCGTGCCCGGGGTGGTATGAGGTCGGGCAGACAGTCGGGCTCGGTCAGGGCTGGGATCGGGACGAGTATCTTGACTTTGTCCAGGAAGCCATTGAGGACGAACCGACCTACGGGCGGTATTACACAAGCACCTGTTACTGGTTGTTGCCGCGCTGGCATGGGGAGGAAGGTGACTTTGAACTCTGGATCGCCGAACAGGCGGAGGCCCAGCCAAACGGGAAACAGGACTGGCATTACGCACGGCTTGTTTGGATGGCCGATTTGATGCCCGTCAAAAACCAAGTGGTCTTTGGGCCCGGACGGCTTGATTGGGAACGCACAAAAGCGGGCTTTGAAACCTGGTTGGCCACCGCCCCTGAGGATCTCAATGTTCGTTTCCAGTTCACCCGGCTTGCGCTTTTGGCCGGGGACCGCGAGACCGCCCGCGCCCAGTTTGATGTCACGGGCGGAAAATATTTTCCCGGGATGTGGAAAGGCGTCGAGGAATTTGAACAGGCACGCCGCTTTGCTTACGAAGGCGGCGTCAACCCCCTGGCTGTGCAGGAGCCGGAGCGCAAGCCGCAGAGAAAAATTTCTCCTGAAGTTATTTCCCGGGTTGAGCTGATCCTGCGGGTGGCGGGGGGATTTTTGGGTGGTGCGCTGGCGGGAGTTTGCCTTTTGGTGCTGGCGATGCAACGCCGTGAAACGGTGGCAGGCGTCGTGACGCTTCCCGCCTGCCTTGTGGCTGGAGCGGCCTTCGGGACGCTGGCCACACTGGTTCCTGCGGCGATCTTTTATTTGTTTCTCCGACGAAAAAATTTAACCCACCCTCCCGAACTTTCGCCACCCTCCGGTTGGATCGTTTTGGTGTGGGTTATCGTGATCGGGGCTGCTTTTTTGCTCTTACCGTCGGGGGCCCTGCTACTGGCAATCATTCCCACCGTGATGGAAAACGCGGGGGCGATGAGCGAGGACTTTCTGATCTCGCTCACCCGTGACGGTACCATTTTCAAGCAGATCGCGATGGGCGGCTGGTTGTGTTTTCTCGGTCTGCTCATTGCCTGCCGTCCGCAAAATCGGGAGGGCTGGCAGCGGAAACTGGGCCTGCACGGAATGAGCTGGAAGTCGGCGACTATATGGACCCTCGGGATTGGCGGGGCCATCTGGGGCGCGGGCTATTTTTTTGAGGACCACATGGATGGACGCACACGGGAAGCTATGAACTTGATCTACGAGGGAATGCATTCCCCATTTTGGTTTTTCCTCGCAATAGCCGTGGTGGCCCCTGTGTACGAGGAGCTTCTTTTTCGTGGTTATGCCTATTCCGGCTGGGTCACCAAGTTGGGTGTCCGGGGTGCCATCCTTTTGCCGGCGCTGTTATTCACCATCTGCCACGTCCAATACGGCTGGGTGGGGCTGATCTATGTTTTTCTCATGGGCCTGGGCTTGGGGATTTTGCGATGGAGGACCGGGAGCATCTACCCCTGCCTCGCGCTTCATATGTTTAACAATTTACTCCATTGGGTGGCGGCAGTTGGCAGCGCCTGGGAGTAATCACGAAAAGACTCAGGAAAACGGGTTTTTGTGAGAGGTCCGGCCTCTCCTGGTCTGATCACCCGGCCAGAGCCCATGGCTTGCGCCGGGAAATCACGCGACTTCGAAGCGATGGCACCTTTTTTAATATCAAAGCCGGGATTCGCCCTCGCCAAGGAGTTGGACAAAGTCAGAGGCGGAGTGCGCAGAAAGGAGGGCCGGGAGGCTGTCGGGATCTTTGCAACACCGAACGATGGCACCCACCACACGGAGATATTCCGTGCTGAAAGCGGCAGGGATGCCGGCAACAAAAACCAAGTGGACCGGGCCCTCGAGGTCGGGAAGTTCCAGCGGTGGAGAGCAGCGCCCGGCTGCGAGCACAATGCGGGACACCGCCTCAGTCCGGCCATGGGCAATCAGTAACCCAAGCCCATCCTCACAAATGAGGGAGGCATCCCTTGTTTCGATGGCCGCTTTCAGGGCACTAAAATCTCTGACGCTGGAATTACCCTTCAGCCGGGCAAGAATTTGATCAACAGCGGAAGCCTTGGTGGAGGCGTGTAATGCGATGTCGACCTGATGAACTGGCAGAAGCTCGCTGAGAGTGCTCATTTTTTAGATATTGCTGCCACTCCATTTAAGTTTCTGACGGAGAACCTCAGGGAACTGGCGTTCCGGCAACATGGCCAAATGGAGCTGACGGCTGCTCTTGACGATTTTGAGTTGATCGCCCCCGGCAAGAGCCACCGATTGTTGACCGTCCACTGTGATAAAAGCCTCCTTGTCCCGCTGCACAAAGCTGGCCCTGATCACCACCCGATCACTGGTGACCACCGATCGATTCGTTAGCACATGCGGACAGATCGGGGTAATGACAAACGCCCCGCTTCCGGGCATCAGTATCGGCCCCCCGGCGGAAAGAGAATAGGCCGTCGAGCCGGTCGGCGTCGCAACGATGAGCCCGTCCGCATTGTACTCGGTGAGCACGGACTCATCGATAGAAACCTCCACTCTGATGAGTGCCGAAAGATGTCCGCGGCCGATGACGACATCATTAACGGCATAAAATCGCTTGCGAGGAGCTGTTCCGGACAGTTCCACCAGCATCAGATTTCGGGCGCTGAGGATATAATCCTTTTTGATCAGGCTCTCAATGGCTCTGGCGATTTCTGTGGAGCCCACGCAGGTTAAGAATCCGAGGGAGCCAATATTGATACCAAAGATCGGGCGGATGTCCGGGCCCAGCCGATGAACCACACGCAGGATCGTGCCATCCCCTCCAAGCACAAGCAGAATGGTGGATTGCTGGGCGAGAGCCCTCTCATCAAGGAGGGATGACCTGCCAATGAGGGCAGCCGTTTCAGTTTCCAACCCGAATTTTACATGGCGTTTCTCCAAAGCCTGCACCACGGATTTGAGGACAACCCGTGCATCGGCTTTGTTGGAATGAGCGATAATGCCAATCATGGCAAGCAAGGGGCCGGGAAGGGCCATGACATGGGTAAGATCACTTGGAGATAAGCGGAGAGAAAACCAGAGGATGAGGCAGGAATCAACATTATGGGTTGAGCAGAGGTGTGAGGGCATCCAAAACGCCTCTCACCCCCTCTTTTGCTCCTGCGGGCACATCTTTCAGAATTTGTGTGCCTTCGTCGATGACTTGCTCCCCCATGGCGCGGGCCAAACGGGCGGAAAGGTTCTCTGTCGGCTGGGCAAGAGTCCCACCCACCAGAAGGTCAGTCCACACATAACCGTCACGGTTCTCGGTAAAAACCTTTTCCCTTGAGCCGGGAACCCACTGAAGAACCTGAGGACTCACCCCGACGCGGAAGATGCCCGTCAGTGCTCCATCATTCCTCACTTCAAAGCCTCCCTCCAGCCGCAGCAACCCTTTCGATTCCCCCACAAATTCCGTCACCGTCAGGACATCTCCGTCTTTCTGAAAGTTCCCCGAAACTTCTTGAAGTGGCATCCGGCGAAATTGAGGAGACGATGTGAATTTCGAAACCTCCACAAGAAGGGGCACATTTTCGAGCCGTCCTTCCGTGAGGATAAACTTGCCTCTTGTGGAGGTGGGGGTTCGGTCTTTCGGCCATGTGATCACCGCCTCTCCAGCCAGACGCCCCGTCAGTTTGGACTGCCAGTCAGGGTCCAGAAAAGGGGTGATTTTCACTTCTGTGAAGGAGACCTGGAGTGTTGAGCCTTCACCGAATTCCCCTGAGGCATTGAGCTTGCCGGAGTCCCCCAGTTGAAGAGAGGAACGGGTTAAGAAAAAGGCGCCATCCGAGACCCGGGCATGGGCAGAGTCCACGGACATTTGCGGCAGGGGAGCGACGTCCAGCAGCCCGCCTGTGGCGGTCAGTTCATACGAGGACCCTTTTGGCTCAAGGGTTAAAACCGAATTGCTCAGTGTTAATGCCTTCTCTCCCGCCAAATTTTCCAGGTTCACGGTTCCTTTGGCTGCCCGGAGAAAACCAAGTTCGAAACGCTGAGGCAACCAACCCCGTTTCGGTGCCACCTCGGGAGCGGCGGTATCCTCCACTTTGCTGGGTCTGTGCGATTCGCCACCACGAAGTGTCACGTCCAATTCCAGGATATCGATGGATTTGACCTTCCATGCCCCATCCCAGGCCGCACGCCAGTCAATCACCGCACGAACCTGACGGGCATCCACACTCCCAATCCGGGAGCCATCCACCCCGGTGGCAGAAACCTTCTCTGTAAAAACATTCGGCCCACTCCACGCGAAGGGGTCATAGGAGACCTCAGCCGCAAGCGCCTTTCCGGTTCTTTCCGCAACCAGGGCTCGAAAGTCCCCGCCACGCAAATAAGACCCCACCCATGAGGAAAGCCCAAAGACCGCACCAACACCGAGCAAAATCAAAACCACAACGCTCACCAGCAAAATTTGCGTGATTTCCGGTTTGGCTCGTTTTCGCACGCTGAAGGTTTTAACCCAGATGCCGCTCCCCGACAATCCTGGAAACCACGATTTTCCCGCAGAACACCTTCTGTTGACTTCGACCCCTTAATCCCGATATTAAATATGTGATGATTTCCTCCAACTCGCGCCTCCGGTCTTCTGTTGTTGTGCTTCTTGGCATGCTCATTCTTTGCCCAGCAGCGTCCCGGGCTCAGACCGAAGTCAATTTGCAGGTGGAGCCACAAAAGTCGATGCGTGGAGGTTCCACGGTGGCTGTTTCGCAAAATTCTGAAGGCACAGGAACGACATTCACGATCGACTATCCTGAGGGAGAGGGCGGTGGTGGGAACGTCACTTTCAAAGTGGACAGTTTTGCCGGTCCTCTGAGCCATATCACCTTTTCTGCCAAGGGAACTCTGGGTTATGGACGAATCGGTGTCCGTGGTTCCACGAAACAAACCACCCACGTTAGCGTGGCTATGCCTGAAATCACGGATGGGATGCAGGAATACTCCTTGGATTTCAGTTCGGCCATTCAGGCGTATACGGCCAGCGGCAATGAGTTTCCATATCCCATCACCGACATTATTATTGGTTTTCGTTACAAAGGAAACGCGCAAGACGTCCTCGAGATCACGGACCTGGTTCTCCATCCGGACGAGTAAAGGAGAAGAGGGGGATTCAGGACATCAGGTCCTGTTTGCTGACGCCCGGGCTTCCCCTTTCAGAAAGAAACGAAATCAGGGCTTCCCGGGTCTGGACCCTGTGGATCTGGGTTTTGCTGTCTGGCTCCAACATGATTGCCCGCAGCTTCATCAAACGCTGACCCGCCCCGGACGCATCATAGGTGTTCATGGCCACGCGATATCTGCGGGAAGGTTCAAGAGGGTTGCCATCGGAACTTTCCACCCCGGCAATTTTTGGAGAAGCCTCGGGGCTCATCTTGAAACACAGCCCGATGAGGGATGGTCCGCGTCTCTGTCCTGAGACAGGCATCTCCGAGAGCGCGGCCATGATTTGGACGGGGGTTAATTCTCCGGTGATGACATAATTTTCGTAGGGCAGGATCTTCCAGATATCGGCGATTGTTTTGAGCCCGGGCTGCAAATTGTCCTGCGAAAAGAGGCCGTGCATCACGGCATCGATCTTGACCCCTTTTTGCTGAAGCGCCCGGGAAACGGCCGTGCCAATGAGTCGCTCCACCTCGCTGGGTTGGCCGGCTCGAGCTTGCGTTGAGAACATCTCCGTCAATGAGCCAGCCGGCGAGCTCAGGATTTTTCGGGAGTCCTCCAAATCACTTTGAGCCAGGGAAAGAATCCCGGGGTCCAAAGAAACCTCGGAGGTCATTCGTTTGGTCATTGCCTCGGCCCGCACGAGTTTGCAGGTTGATGCATCAAAAAACAGATCTGTTTTTCCGACATTGATGCCGTGGTAATTGGCCTGGGAGTAGAGTACCCCGTTCAGATTTTGGCTGGGAAGATCGCGATGGGTATGGCCGGCAATGATCAGGGCGGCATCGGGAACAGCACGCGAGATGGCATCCACCTGATTTGCGAAATCATCACCCCCCTGCCTGATGCCCATGTGCGTGGCAAAAATGATCGCATCGGCTCCAAGGTTCCGCGCCTCTTTGGCTGTGGCCACCGCCGCTTTGACCGGATCAGTGGCCTCGAATCCACGCGTGAACTCCGGCTGGAACCAGTAAGGAAGACCGGGAGTGGTCAGGCCAATCACCGCAACCCGGATTCCACCCACGTTTTTCAGGACAAAAGGTTTGATTTTTTCGAAGGGTGATTTTCCTCCGCCGGGTTTTCCCGCGGGTTGTCCTTCCACCAGAGCATTGGCACTCAACACGGGTGTGGCCGAGCTTTCCAGCACTCCTGAGAAGGGCTCGATACCCCAATCGAATTCGTGATTTCCAACCACCCACCCATCATAACCCAGCGCATCAAAACACCGGGTCATGATGCGTCCCTGAGTTCGCAAACCGACCTCCGTTCCCTGAAAAATATCACCAACATCAATCAGCAGATGGTGAGGATTTTCTGACCGCCATGCCCGGATTTGTGTGGCACAGCGGGCCAAGCCTCCCACGTCCGCCTCGCCTTCATAGGTGGACGTGGGAAGGATGTGGCCATGCAGGTCAGTGGTGTGCAGGACGGAAATTCTTGTCAGATCGCCGCCGGTGGCGAAAGCACGACCCGGCAGAAATCCTGACGCCCATGCTGCGGCCGCCGTTCCCAGAAATTGCCTTCGTGTTGACGTCATGCCCGATCCATCGCAGGATCTCCCCGGATTTTCAACACCCCGTCACAAGGTCAGCTCTTCTCCGCAAGCTCGGTTTTGTAGTCAGTCCAGGTTTTCCAAGCGGTTTTCTGGGCCAGAGCGGCATCTTCTTCGCTCAGCTCGGTTCCATCAGGAAGCTTGCGGTAAGAACTCCCTTCGGGACTCTGATCATAGATCGCGCTATAGATCACACAGGCAGCCAAATAGGAACCAAATGGACTCTGATGTGTTCCCGTCTTGTTTAGAGCGTAGGTCTTACCCTCTTCATTGTCCAACAGAGCGGCATTGCTGCCAAGCTCTGCGAAGCGCTTGAAGGCCAGCGCCACCGGCGCGCAGGGAACCTGGTATTTCTCCGCCTCTCCGGTGTAGGCATCCATCACCTGTTGAACGCTTGCCTCGGAAGGATTGGGCTCCCGCACGAAGCCGGCATAAAACATCATCTTTGTTCCCGCCGTCTTCACGAGCTTGTCGAATGCCGCCGCTGCCAAGGCCAAATCCGCAGCCCCCCCGGCTTTTTGCATGCCGCGCGAATGGTCTTGCAAAACCACGAGATCATAACCGCCTTGGGCAATTTTGTCTGCCACCGGTTTACCCGGGATACCCTCCTCAACATGCCACCTCAGGCTCTTTCCCCCGGCAACGTGGGGATCCACGGCCAGAACTTTGCCCTTTCCCCCGGCAAGCCCCACAAGAATTTTCGGAATATCATACGTCGAGGTGAGGCTGTTTCCCACCATCAAAACTTTTGTCGGCTCGGCCGCTCTGACCACGCAAAACCCTCCCACCAGCAACAGGGAACACCCCAAAAGAAAAAACGGCTTCTTCATTCCCGCAGGGTATAAGACCCCTCAGCAGCTGCAAGAAAAAATCAAACCTATGATTCGACCTGCAGTGTGTTTGGAAAATTGCTTCAAAGTGACAAAATTGTCACAAACACGGGTTGGCATGTGCCCTGCTTGGGATAGGATCATCAATTGTTGTGACATCTACTCGTAACCCTGTCTGTCATCCGGCTTTGGCGCTGGCATTTCTTCTGTTGTTCACGTTTTTCACGGGCTGTGAGAAAAAGCCCGAAGAGTCTGCTGATGTGATTGTGCTGCACACGGGTCGACTGCGGGGCAATGTTTATCCGGTCGCGCTCCAGTCGATATCTCCGCTTCAGCATTACCAATTCCTGGCGGGTTACGTGAAAAAAGTGCGGGAAGAAGCCAAGGCCAGCGGAGCCAGGGTTTTGTTGGTGGATTTGGGAGACAGCCTTCAAGGATCATTCGCCTCGTACGCAACCGGCTCCGGCAACATGATCGCTCTTTTTAATGCGCTCGAGTATGATGCCATCGCGCTCAGCAACCTCGACAATGCGGTGCAGCCGGAAACCGTTTCCAAGCTGAACGCCGTGGTGCTTAACCCCTTTGCCAATGCGGATGGCGAGCCGGCCACGAAAGGAACACAATTTGGAGCGAAGCTGGACAAGGAGGGATTGGGGGTGCTGTTGCTGGCCAATTTTTATGGGGACACCAGCAGCGAGGCCCATCCCGACCGTTTCCCGGCCTGGTTTGGAACAACACCTTCTGATGTGATTCCGTTTCGGGATTACCCAGGCCTTGCAAGGTCTCTGGGACCCAAAGCCGCGGGTGACCTCGCGCTTCTTACCTGGATGAAATTTGAGTCGCCCGCCGACCCCCCGTCGAAGTTCCTGAAGGAAATTCAGGGGGCCGGGGTGGATGCGACCCTCGCCCACCGGATCTACGGCCGGAACCAAAAGGATGTCTGGAGTGAAAGCGGATTTGTGGACTGGTCTCCTCCGGTTTCGCTCAACATTCTTCGTAATAATGGCGGATTTGCCCTTGCACGACTCGACCTGAAAAAAGACGGTGACACGTGGAAGGTTCTCAAGCACGAGATCCTTCCCATGACCGCCAACACGGCGGATGCCGATCCCTCCATCCTTGAGAAGATCGGGGCCTTTTCAAAAACGATCGAGGGAGCGGACACGCTCATCGCCGACTTGCCGTCCTCCTTTGATCAAAAACGCATCCTTCAAATTTACATGAAGGCCCTGGCAAAAATCCCTGAAACCCAGGCTGTGCTCTATTCCGAGCAATCCATTCGCTCGGATTGGAGTGCCGGTGCTTTGCGGGCCAGTCGGGTCTTCAACAGCCTTCCCTGGACCACAGGGATCGTGCAGTTAAGCATGACCCGTGAGCAAATCGCCAAAGCAGAAAAAGATATTGGGCTTGTTGTCATGTTTTCCTCTCCGGCAGGCCAGGAGGGCCCCCTCAAAGTGACCACCTCGGACTATTTCGCAAGAGTCATCGCCTCCCGGCTCGACTTGGATCCCGGAAGCCTGCTTCCCACCCCTGAATTATCCGAGTTCGGGTATTTTGTTTCCGCTTTGAAGAACACGCCTGACATCCTCACTGCCCCGGACACGGCGAATCCGGAACCCTCTGCTGATGCGCCTTCCACCTCTGCGCCATGAAACTCACTCGAATTCTGGTTGCCGGGGGTGTGCTTGCGGTCTTTGCATTTGTGACGTATTCCGCATCGCTGAGCCGCCAGGGTGCCGCAAAACGCGTGGGGAGTGCCCGTAACCTCCAACAGTGGGGCATTGCGCTCAATCTTCATCTCATCGACAACGAAAATCAATTGCCGGAGGTTGGCACGACCCCCATCGATAGCAGCCAAAAAAAGGCATGGTTCAGTGCGCTGCCTCCCTACATTTCGCAAACGCCCCTGCCGGACTTGCCGCCGGGATCCCGGCCTCGACCCGGCGTCACCTCCCTCTGGATAGACCCTGCCACACGGGCTCCCAAAGTTTGGGACCCCGAGGTTTTTTATTTCAACTACGCCATGAATCAGGCGCTTCAACCTGACCCCAAATTGCGCAGCTTCCGCATCTTTGAAGTGCCTTCGCCGGGCAACGTGGTCTTTCTCGTGGATGTGGATGGGTATTCGCCCGCCGCCACGCCCGAAAAGGTGGCCTTCCGTCATGGAAATACAAACCCCAACTCCCCGTCAGCCACCGCTCATGTGCTTTTCTGCGATGGGCATGTCCAAAATATCTCCAAAGCCGTCCTTGTTGATGACCCAAAAACCCGAAGGGCCGAGGCCGCCAACGACGGCCCCTCCTGGTTCGAAAATTAACAGATCCCAGGGAAAAGATTTCGACCGGCGGGCATAATTTGGTCAGCCTGATCCTCATCATGGCCACCGACATCCTCCTCGCCGTCGATCCCTCCCTCCGGGGAACCGGCTATGCCATCCTGGCGCACTCCTCCAGTCGTGAAAAAGTTCTGTCGTATGGCGTCATTTTTAATCGTGCCGCCCTTTCCCAAAGCGCCTGCCTGGTTGCGATATACGAAGCCTTGGATGCCGCCATTCAGGAATTCCGCCCCACCGCCATGGCTATTGAAAATGTGATTTACGTTCAGAGTTATCGCACCGCCATCATCCTTGGTTCAGCACGTGGAGTGGCCCTTCTTGCCGCTGCACGCCGAGGCTTGGAAACCCATGAATACGCTCCGCGACGGGTGAAACAAGCCGTGGTGGGACGAGGCGGCGCCCAGAAGCAGCAAGTGGGATTTATGGTTCGTGCCCTTCTAGGCCTCACCGAGACCCCGCCACCGGATGCCGCAGATGCCATTGCCATCGGCCTCACACATATTCAGGCCGCCCGCGCGCAACGCGTCAGGAGCGGCCAAAAGTAGATTTGAAAGAAGTGCTCGGGGGGGGACTTGAACCCCCACGCCTTACGGCATACGCCCCTCAAACGTACGTGTCTGCCATTCCACCACCCGAGCTTTGAGCGGTTAGATAGTAAATCCTGTCGGAAGTGTCCCAGCAAGCGAAAACTGCAATTTCCGGGTGAACGGAATGATCGACGCCAATATGTCGTGATCATCCACGAATCCGCAGATGAGCTTCCTGCGTGTGATAGGTCTTTTTATGGCATGAAAAGTTGCGTACGGTTTTAGTTGCCGCGCAGCCGCGACGTATCGTGGCACTGATCCGTGAATGCGAACGCAAACGCCACCTCAAGCCAGCCTATATTTCTGCCCTCACCGCCAACATCCAGGTCGATGATCAACAACGCTGCTTCAACGCCGGCATGAACACCTTTCTAAACAAACCGATCAAAAACATAATGGTGTCCGACACGCTGGCCGAGGCATGGAAATACCGAAAAGACGGATAGTCATTCAACGGCCTCTCGGGGAGGAACGGTGGTGGTCGCCCGCCAAGACAAGCGCCTCCTGATCAGTTCTTCTTCGCGGGGTTTGGGTCGATGATGGCAATTTGTTCGATCTGGGAAAGGGCAATCCTTGCAGCAAGGGAGTTGGGAAACTCGGTGGGGATGGATTCGTAAATGGCCCGGGCCTCCTTATATTTGCCGGCTTCGGCGAGTTGGCGACCCTCTAGGAGGAGGGCCAACTCCGCGGCGTAGGTGGAAGAAGATGACGCGGCCTCTTTCAATTTTTCGAGTGAGCCGGCTTGATCGCCGCTGGCAGAGGCATTTTGTGCCAAGCCGAGAAGAGCCAATCCGTGAAGGGGGTTGGCTTTTTGGACCTCGGCAAGGAATTCATTGTATGCCGCTGTGGAGCCTTGGAGATCACCGCTCTCCCGGAGAGATTCGGCAAGCAGGAGTCGTGAGGAGGCCGCTTGCATGGAGCCCGGGAATTGGGAAATCACTCCACGCCATGCATCCGGGCTTTCTGCCGCCGCAAACGCTTTTCGGGCTTCTTCGGCAATGGTGTGTTGACGGTAAAACCAGACGCTGACTGCCAAAGCGAGCGCAACGACGGAGGCAACGCCCAGAAGGATGACCGTTTTGTTTTTCTCCCAAAAGAGTTCGAGCCCGAAACTCTCGTCGGTGTAAATTCTTTCGTCAGCGGGAAGGGGTTGTTCGGTAGCCATGGGATCAGCCTCCGACCTCTGCGCGGGCCTCTTCTGCCAGGGCGGTGCTTAGATACCGCTCGCCGGTTGAGCAGGCCACCGTGACAATCAGTTTGCCGGCATTTTCCGGACGTTTGGCCACTTGGATGGCGGCCCAGACATTCGCTCCCGTGCTGATGCCACCGAGAATGCCTTCTTCCTTCGCCAGGCGGCGTGCGATGGCAAACGCATCATCATTGCTCACTTGAATGCACTCGGTGATGAGATCCTCTCCGGCCGGGCCTTTGAGGTGAAGGTTGTTCGGCACAAACCCGGCGCCCGTGCCCTGGATTTTGTGAGGTCCGGGTTTGATGGGTTGGCCGGCGAGTGTTTGGGAAATCACCGGCGAGTCCTTCGGCTCCACGGCAATGGCAGTGAACGAAGGTTTGCGAGGGCGGATAGCTTCCACGCAACCAGTGATTGTGCCGCCGGTTCCGACTGAGGCAACCAGAATATCCACAGCTCCATCCGTATCTTCCCAGATTTCTTCTGCCGTTGTCCGGGCATGCACGGCCGGGTTGGCGGGGTTGTTGAATTGTTGGGGGATCCACGCATTGGGAGTTTCGCTCACAATTTGCTCGGCGCGCGCGATGGCACCTTTCATTCCCTCAGCTCCGGGCGTGAGCACCAACTTGGCTCCCAGCATGGCAAGGAGTGTGCGTCGTTCAAGGCTCATGGTTTCCGGCATGGTCAAAATCAGCCGATAACCTTTGGCGGCTGCGACAAACGCCAGCGCAATGCCGGTGTTGCCGCTGGTTGGTTCAACAATGACGGTGTCCTTGGTGAGGATGCCCCGTTTTTCAGCATCTTCGATCATGGCAGCGCCGATCCGGTCTTTCACGCTCCCCAGCGGATTAAAAAATTCGCACTTAAGGGCGATGGTTGCATTCAGCCCTTCGGTGACATGATTAAGTTTCACGAGAGGCGTGCGGCCCACCGTTTCGACGATGTTGGAGTAAATTCTGCCCATAAGGTGTGTTGGGGATTTGGAGTGAAGAGTCTTTATAGCACGCAACGCCCGTCGGGCAAGCACAGCTTCATGGATTTCAAAAGGTGCTCACTCGAAAATATGGCTTGGGCGTGACGCCGGATTCGAACCGCGGACCAAGATGGATCAGGCCATCCTTGGCACGATGAGAAATCCACTCGCGGCAAAGTCGCCATTTTAGCGGGGCTCAGATTGGGGCCGAGGAATCGGAAGGATTCTGCGCAAGCGAACGACAGTATCCAACCAATGGATTGCGGATCAACTGAGAATGGCCAACGCGGCGAATGTCAGTCAACGCGTGCGCACAGCGGACCTTCTCCGTCTTGCAAAAGCCATCCCTTCATCGAGGGGAGGCATGTTG
>JBGSPC010000221.1:0-12497 GCA_041738805.1 Terrimicrobiaceae bacterium
GCCAATCCCGAAATACAGGTCAATCGAGGGGTCCGGGAGAGATGGGGTCACAGCAGCCGCAATGTCGCCGTCCATGATCAATCGGAGCGCCGCACCGCTTTTCCGCACCGCAGCAATAAGATCATGATGACGGGGCCGGTTCAGAGTCATAACAACCAATTCGCTGACTCGTTTATCCAATGCTTTTGCAATGAGAGGCAGCATCACATCCAGTGGGGTGTCGAGATCGAAAGGTTGCATTCCCTCTTTGAGGGCCTTCACCACATCCGGCCCATAGGCGAGCTTCTGGGTATAAAACGTCGGGATGTTCCGCATGGTGCGTGGCTCCCCGTCCTTTGTCTGGCTCGCAGCCATCACGGAGATGGAATTAGGCATGCCGTTTGCGATATTGCTCGTTCCATCAATCGGATCGAGGGCAATGTCGAAATGAGGGGAGCCTTCTTTCCACGTACCCAATCTGTCTCCAAGAAAAATCCCGGGAGCATTGTCTTTGATCCCCTCCCCGATCACGACTTCACCCCGGATATCCACAAGATCAAAGACGCCGAAAATCGCGTCACATGCCGCCGCATCGGCTTTTTCTTTCTCGCCGCGTCCCAGCCAGGACAAAGTGTTTAGTGCGGCATTCTCTGTGGCTCTGACAAATTCAAACTCAATTGTTCTTTCGGGATCGTTCATTGCGCCGGAGCATGAGCCATTCTGTCCCCATCAGAAAAGCAGGAATTCAAAAAAAATCCCGAAACGTCGCGACAGAATAAGTTGCATGGGTGTTGCAGCTTCGCCTAGGTTGTGGGCGATGTATCCCTCCATGAGATTTCCCGCGCTCCCCGCTGCCCTTGTTTTAGCTTCGATGTGCCTTGCGAACGCACAAAGCCCCAATGGGTCCACGGTCCAAGACGCCCCCGGGATTGCATTGGTGAAGCCTCAGGCCTGGTCGAAAGAGGCAGATGTCCGGGTTTTTGAATTCGCATCGTTTGTGGACCGCCGTGCTTCGAGCAATGCCGCAGCGGGATATTATGAATTCCAGACTTCCGGCGGACAGAAAATCCAGCATGACGCTTCAAAAGTTTTGAGGGTGATTGTTTATCCCGATGCGAACCGCGTTCCCACGCTCATTCAACAGTCAGACCGCGATAAAATCGAAGAAGCCGTTAAAGAGATTGAGGCGCTCACCGTTCGTTTTCCTTCGACAAAAACTTATCTTCAGCCCCGGTTGCTCGAGTTCTCACAGTTATTGACCCGGTTCGACGGGGGTGAAGTGAAAGTGGATGGCAAGTGGGTGCAGCGGCGTCAGTTCTTAGACAAACAAGCTGCGGGGCTGGTCGATATTCTGAAAGTCGAGATTGAGCGGGCCAACCCTCCGGGCAGCTTCAACCTTCAAGACGATCCGAAATATATTGAGTTGAAATCCATGGCCAAGGACTCACCACGAGCCAAAACCCTCACCCAACAAATGGAGGCCTTGCATGAAAGGATTCTGCGTGCAGAAAAACGCCGTCAGGTTCTGAAAAAACTGGAAACACCCTCCATTCCCATTGAACAAGGCCGCCTGCTGGTCGTCGAGTTGGAGTCCCTCGAACCCACCGAGGATCCGGCCAGCATCCTTTTTCTGGACCACTGGAAAACAGGCACCAAAAAGCTCGCGGACCTGACAAAATCCGCTGAGGATCTGGCCGGGCAAATTGAAATTCAAATGGCGGTTGTGAAGGATTTTTCCGCAGCTCCCCAGCTGACGCCGGAAACCGAATCACAAGCCACGGAGCTCCTTGAGGCCAACAAGTCATTCCACACCAACCGTGCACCGGCACAACTCAAATCTGCAAACCTCAAGGCCGAATCTGTCGACGTTGTCGCCAATGGATTTGTGGCTTTGGTGCCCCTTGTGAAGGCCAACCAGTATCTTGAAGCGAAGGAAATCCTTGATGGGATGGCACCCCGCGCCGACCAGGTCGGGCCGGAAAGCGCGAGAGTGATCGGTGAATTGCAAAAAATCTCTGCCGCTAAAATTGAACAATTCACAAGAGTCCGGGACGAAGCCAAAGCCTTCATGGACGCCGGCAAACCAAAAGAAGCGGTGACCAAGTATGAGGAAGCCCTGAGCATTATTGCCGATCCCGGAATCAGCCGGGCGATTGAGGAGATCAAAAATCCCCCGACGTCAACGCCGTGACCGACACGGCCCCGACCCATACCCCGGATCATATCAGCCTGCCGGTTCAGGTGATGTATTTCGACACCGACGCGGGGGGTGTGGTTCACAACATCGCCTATTTGCGGTTCATAGAAACCGCGAGGACAATGCTCGCTGTTCAGTTGGGGATGAGTTTTGAGGAGATTATCAGAACGGGAATCCATCCCGTGGTGGTGCGCACCGAGATTGACTATCGCCGCCCCGCCCGCCTTGGTGAGCATTTGCACATCAACGGGAAAATCGCGGAGGTTGGTCGGGTCAGGTTTTGGGTGGAGTTTGAGATTTTGCGGGCAACGGACGGAAAGCAACTTGTGACATGCCGCCAGTCGCTGGCCTTGGTGCAGATGCCAGAGGGCAAACCTCTCCGGGTGAGCGAAGGATTTCCCTCTCTGGGCGGAACCGAATGACGTCGCGGGCCGGAGCCGTGGGGCTTCTCCTGCTGGCCACATTGATCCTCCATGTGGCAACAGCGGGTTGGGGAAACCTCTACAATGAGACCGACGGGCAATATGCAGGAGCCGCCAAAGTTATGGCCACTGGGGGCAGTTGGCTCATTCCTGAAAACAACAGCATTCCCCGCCTCGTCAAACCCCCGCTGATGTATTGGGCCATGGCCAGTGCCATGGCCGTGGCGGGCGTCAACGAATTTTCAGCGAGGCTTCCGGGAGCCCTGGCCATCGTGCTTTGGGTGGGCATCACATATCTCATTGGAAGCCACTGGGGAGGGCACCGGCGCGGGCTTTGGGCCGGAGGCATTCTGGCAACGATGCTGGGTTCCTTCACCCTGGCAAGGATCGTGATGCCGGAGCCGGTTTTTACAGCGCTCATTGCGGGGGCCATCCTCACATTTTTTAAGGCCACCCGTTCAAGCCATGCCGCCCGCTGGATGGTGGGATTCTGGGTTCTGGGAGGTTTGGCGGCTTTTGTGAAAGGCCCGCACGGCTTGATTTATCCCGTTGCAATTGTGGGAATCGCTTTGCTGGGTCCCCGGATTGTGGGGGGCAAAACTGCGTGGCCATGGCGGGTTCGCGCGTTGTTTCCCATCAGCGGCCTCATCCTGGCAGCCCTGGTCAATTTGCCGTGGTACTTTTATATTGAAGGCAAATTTCCCGGCTACCTGACAAACTTGATCTTCAACGAGCACGTGGGTCACCTCACGGGAAGTGCGGCCCCCGCCACAAACTATTCCAATGTTCCGCGGCTGACATTCCTCCTGCTACATCTGGCGTGGTTTTTTCCATGGTCGGTGGCCACCGTTTTTGCGCTGCCCAAAGCGGTGCGGCAGATCTCCCTACCATCCTCGTGGAGCATAGGAGCCTGGTTGGTGATCTCATGGATTTTTGCCGTCGGGCTTTCGGTGATGCTTGCGGGGCAGCGCCAGGATTATTATGCGATGACCCTCTGGCCGGCGTTTGCGCTGGGAGCGGCGTGGCTGATTACTAAGTCTTCTCTCCGGGCTGCGGCATTTGCTGTGGCGGGGATTCTTGCTCTGGCCTTGGTGGCCTGCTTGGCCGCTCCGCAGATCCTCGCGGGAAGCAGCACGGCCACCGTGGCAGACCGTGCCACAGCCCTCTCAACCGTGCTTCAGTTTGGCCCGGAAGTCTGGCAAGGGTTAACTCTCATTGCAGGGATTTCGCTCAGCTTTGCCATCATTTTTTCTTTGGCTGCGGGCTTTGCCGGCGCACGCGCTTTTTGGTTGCTTGCCATGGCGGGAGCCTGCCTTGGACTGGGTGCCCTCGGTGGAACTGCAAAAGTCGCCCCCTTCTTTTCGCTGGGTGACATTGCCGCTACCATCAACGCAAAAGCGGGAGAGAATGGGATCATTGTTTTTGATGGGGATATCGACACGGGAAGCAGCCTCCTTTTTTATGTGGATCGCGAGATCTACTTGCTGGGGGCCACCCCGGACGCCGATTTTATCGTGAGAACACAAGGCACCGGAGCCACCCTTTTTTTAACAAATGAGAACCTGCTCAGCCTGTGGAAGTCTCCGTCGCGGGTGATCCTGATCACGGAATCCTCCTTGCAAGCGGAATGGCAGCGGACTCTTGGAACCACCGTTCCAATTGCCACCTGTGGCACAATGGTGGTTCTCGGGAATGGGCATGATTAAAAATGGATGCGTAAGTTGAGTCAGTTTGCCGGTTTCGCGAACTCCTAACTCACGGACTTTGCTCTTACGCGACGGCAGGCAAGGGACTGCCCGGCCCTACCAGCAAGGGGGCGCTTTGCGTGTGCGCCAGCTCGTTCTTTCCCCGGGTAGGGCGTGTCAGTCCCTTGACCGCCCACTTCGTCTGCTTCATGCGACGGCGGGCATGGGACTGCCCGGCCCTACCATCCAATGGGGCGCTTCGCGCTTGCGCCATCCAGTTCTTTCCCCGGGTAGGGCGCGTCAGTCCCTTGACCGCCCACTTCGTCTGCCTCACGCGACGGCGGGCAAGGGACTGCCCGGCCCTACCAGCACGGGGGAGCTTTGCGTGTGCGCCAGCTCGTTCTTTCCCGGGTAGGGCGCATCAGTCCCCTCTGCAAACTCTCCGGAATAAAGTTTGCTTTGGCGCACGATCTGAATTGTGTTTACTGACCCGATACCTATGGAAAACGTCATTATTGTTGGAACCGGCTGCGCAGGCCTCACCGCAGCCATCTACACAGCCCGAGCCAGCCTCAATCCCCTGGTCCTGCAAGGCAGGCTGCCCGGAGGCCAGCTCACGACAACCACGGCCGTGGAAAATTTTCCGGGATTTCCAGATGGCATTGATGGGCCCGACCTCATTCTCCGAATGCAACAACAGGCTGAAAAATTCGGGGCCCGATTCCAATACGGAGTGGTCGAAGCCTTTGAACATGCGGGCACTCACAGTCGCGTGAAAATTGATGAGACATGGGTCGAAACCCGCGCTCTGATTATCGCCAGCGGCGCCTCACCCCGCTACATTGGACTGGAAGGCGAATCCGCACTCATCGGACATGGACTCACGTCCTGCGCAACCTGCGATGGGGCCTTCTATCGGAATGTGCCTGTTTGCGTGATCGGCGGCGGAGACTCCGCCTGCGAAGAAGCCACCTTCCTCACCCGGTTTGCCTCCAAGGTCTATCTCATCCACCGCCGGGATGCCCTCCGTGCCTCAAAAATCATGGCAGACCGCGCCCTCTCCAACCCCAAAATCGAAGTCATCTGGGATTCGCTGGTGACCTCCTATTTGACCGATGAGGCCGGGGAGGTTCGCGGTGTCATGCTCAAAAACCTGAAAACTCAAGCTGAGTCGGAATTGGATGTGAAGTGTGTTTTTGTGGCCATCGGGCATGAGCCCAATACGGCGGCCTTTCGTGCGGCTTTGGAAGTTGATGAGAATGGCTACCTGATTCAAACCAAGGGAACCTCCACCAGCCTGCCCGGCGTTTATGCCGCCGGAGATGTTGCCGATCACATCTACCGTCAGGCCATCACAGCCGCTGGCCAGGGTTGCGCAGCTGCCATCGAGGCCGAACGCTGGCTCGCTTCGACAGAATAACAGGATTTTTTCTGTTGCGCTGCGGCAAATTGCGTCCAAGTTACTCGTTATGTCCAAACCTGAAATCACTGCCTACCTGAAAACCCATTGTGGATGGAGCAAAGGCGTTCGCGCCGTGCTCGCAAAATATGAGCTTCCCTATGAGGAGAAGGATATCATCCAGAACCCGAATTTCCGTTTTGAAATGGAACAACTCAGCGGGCAATCCTTGTCACCCTGCGTGGTGGTGAACGGCACGATGCTTCCTGACATCAGCGGCGAGGAAGTGGAGCAGTTCCTCCTGGCGAACAGCCTGGTCACCGATTCCGATGCGCCCGTGGATGTGCCTTTGAATGCCCCGTGTTCTGATGAGGAGCACGCTGCGATGGTGCGTGTGCAAGTCTGATCTGAAGCCCTGCGTCCCTGCGGTCGCAAGCAAGGGATAAAATTCTGACCGAACCTTTTAACATCCCCCCTACCATGGCGATCCAGAAGCGTGTTCTTTGTGTGTTGGGGGATGGGTTCGAAGAAATTGAAACGGTGACACCCATCGACCTGCTCAGGCGTGCTGGAGCGGACGTGGTGATTGCCTCCGCAAACGGCAGCTTCCAGTTGGAAGGACGTTCCGGGATCCACATTCACGCCGACGAGATATTAGCCAAGCACAGCGCCTTCGAATTTGACATGCTGCTTTTGCCCGGGGGGCCGGGCGTGACAGACCTGAGGACCGACGGACGGGCTGCAAAATTGGCAAAGGAGTTTTTTGATCACGGAAAGTTTGTGGCAGCGATTTGCGCAGCGCCTCTGATCCTTCTGGACGCGGGGATCCTGGAGCACATCCGGCATACCTGTCATTCGTCAGCAACCAGCGAACTTTTTTCCGCCAACACGGAAGAGAAGGTTGTTGAAGATGGCAGGGTGATCACATCCCGCGGGGCTGGAACCTCCCTGGATTTTTCTTTGACACTTCTGCGCCGCCTTTTCAGCCCGGAGAAAGCTGACGAAATTGCGGCGGCCATCATGGCCTGATGCAGATTCAAAACAGCGTCAAAGAGTTTTGGACAATATCCAGAACTACGTATTCACTCTGCCGATGAATCGAGGGTGGCAAACGTGGGGGTTGGTGATCGGATGGGGCGCGTATATCTGCTGGGCAGCCCTGTTGTTCATGCTGTCCTCCCAGCCTCCGAAGGATATTGTTGGGATGACGTTTCCTTACGCTGACAAGGTTTTGCATTTTGTGTACTTTGGAATCGGCGGGTTCTTGTTCCTTTGGGCGCTTTCCTGCGGCAGCAATATGCGGGCCGGCTCACGAATCCTCTTGGCAACCGGGGTGGCTGTGGCGATTGGTTTCCTTGATGAATGGCACCAAATGTATACTCCCGGAAGGTATGGCGGAGATTTTTATGACTTTGCTGCGGACGTGGCCGGAGGATTGGTCGGAATCACTGCGGCATTTTTGATTTATGAGTGGATCAAGAAACGTTTCACCCCAACTCCGGATTCAGCAACTCCGTCAGGAGATTGAAGAGCACAACCGCCTCTATTATCAGAAGGCGGAACCAACAATCACGGATCAGGAATTTGATGCCCTGCTGCGTGAGCTTGTGGAGTTGGAAAGTCTTCACCCCGAACTGGCCACCGGGGATTCCCCAACCCGCCATGTGGGAGGCCAGCCCCTTGAGCAATTTCAGCCCGCCCGCCATCTGGTGCGTATGCAAAGTTTGGATAACACCTACTCGGAATCCGAGCTTACCGATTTTGTGAACCGGGTGGCGAAAATCCTGCCTGGTGAAGAGTTTCTCCTAACCATTGAGCCCAAAGTGGATGGGGTCGCCATCAGCCTCCTGTACGAGGACGGGCGCCTCATTCGCGCTGCAACCCGCGGGGATGGATCGACCGGCGATGATGTGACAGAAAACATCAAAACGATTCCTTCCATCCCCCATCTCGCTCACGGATTCCCTGCAGGCCGTGTGGAAATTCGCGGGGAGATTTACCTTCCAAAAGCCCGTTTTGCCGAAATCAATGAGGAACGAGATGAATCCGGTTTGCCGGCTTTTGCCAATCCCAGAAACGCTGCGGCCGGATCCCTGAAACAATTGGACTCAAAAATTGTGGCCACCCGCGGTTTGAAGGGATTGTTTTACGGGTTTGGTGAATTTCCTGCCGGACAAATCAAGACCGGCTCGGCATTTATCAAAATGCTTTCCGATGCGGGATTCCCGGTTCCGGACAAATTGTGGAAAGCGACAACCATAGCAGAGGCCCTTCCAGCAGTTCAGGCCTTGGGCGAGGTCCGTCATGGTTTCCCTTATGAGACAGACGGGGCCGTCTTGAAGGTCGATTCCCTTGCCCAACGCGACCAACTCGGCTCAACCTCCAAGGCGCCACGCTGGGCCATCGCTTACAAATACCAACCCGAGCGCGAGGTCACACGGCTTGTGGATATCACCATCCAGGTGGGAAGGACGGGTGTCCTCACGCCGGTCGCCGAATTGGAACCTGTGGTCGTGAGCGGCAGCAAAGTCAGCCGCGCCACCCTTCACAATGAAGAAGAAGTCCACCGCAAAGACATCCGAATCGGAGATCGTGTTGTCATAGAAAAAGCCGGAGAGGTGATTCCTGCCGTGGTGGCCGTTCTCACCAACGAGCGGACGGGATCCGAAAAACCTTTTGTCATGGTGAAGGATTGTCCCTCCTGCGGAGGCCTGATCACAAAGGAAGCCGACCAGGTCGCGCACCGGTGCACCAATCCCTCCTGCCCGGCCCAGCTCCTGCGCCGGCTGGAACACTTTGCGTCGCGGGGTGCAATGGACATCGAAGGGCTGGGAGAAAGCATGGTCGCCCAATTGGTTACCAGCGGCCTGGTTCAGGATATTCCGGGAATCTATCACCTCACCTCCCCCTCCCTCCTCACGTTGGAGCGTGTTGGTGAAAAAAGTGCAGCGAACTTGATTGCGGCCATTGAAGGCAGCAAACAGCGAACTCTCTGGCGTCTGCTTTTCGGTCTGGGAATCCTCCACGTCGGAGCTGTGGCTGCAAGGAAACTGGCAGCGCACTTTGGATCCTTGGACCGGCTGGCAGCAGCCAGCGAGGAAGAGCTTCAAACGGTGGACGATGTCGGGGAGATCATGGCCAAGTCCATCCGTCAATGGTTCGAAAACCCCAAGGTGGTTGAACTCCTCACACACCTGCGCGCGGCGGGACTGAACACCACCGAGACCGACTCGGCAACCTCATCCGAGGAAGGCCCCCTGAAAGGCACCACCTGGGTCATCACAGGAACTCTTAGCATCACGCGTGAAGAAGCAGCAGCCCTCATCCGGCTAGCCGGCGGAATTGTCACCTCAAGCGTCAGCAAAAAAACCAACTATCTCCTGGCCGGCGAGTCCGCAGGCAGCAAACTCGATAAAGCCACCTCCCTCGGCGTCCAGATCGTGGATGAGTCCACGCTTCAAGCCATGCTGAAGGCCTGACGAAGCAGAAGGGTTGCCGATTGCCGATTGCTGTGGCACAGAGCGAAAAGCGCAGTTGTTGCGTGGACGTGCCCAAACCCTCGGAAATCAGAAATTCAAAATCGTCAATCGTCACTCCTCAATAAATTCGATTGCCGATTGCTGAGCCTTCCTTTTCAACTTTCATGCGACGGACGGCTTGGCGAGGCGTTTGCTTCGCGTTGCTCACCGCTTCGCGGCTGCCTGAAGCAGGCAGGCTGTCTCACTTCGTTCGGCTCTACCATTTGAGGGGTGCTTCACGCTTGCGCCAGCTCGTGTTTTGCGGGTAGGGCCGGGCAGTCCCTTGCCCGCCGACTTTTTCCTCCCATTCCATCACAGCACTCGCCAACCAAATTCCTTGTTCAGCATCGACATCAGGCGGGAAGAGATTTAAATTAGATCCCTCTCCAAATGAAAAAGTCGTACAAAGTCGGTATTGTTGGTGCCACCGGTGCCGTGGGCATTGAAATGTTGCGGGTCATGGAACGCAGGAACTTCCCTGTGGCTTCCCTCAAGCTTCTCGCTTCGCCACGTTCCGCCGGCAAACCCTTGGCCTTTCGTGACGGGGAAATCTCGGTCGAGGCTTTGCGCGTCAACTCCTTTGAAGGACTGGATCTGGTTTTTTTCAGCGCGGGAGCCACGCTTTCCAAAGAATATGCTCACCTTGCCGTGAATGCCGGAGCGGTTGTTGTGGACAACTCCTCAGCCTTCCGCAGTCACCCTGAGGTGCCTCTCGTTGTGCCTGAGATCAACGGCACCGACATCAAAGCGCACAAGGGCATTATTGCCAATCCCAACTGCACCACGGCCGTCACCCTGATGGCTTTGGCTCCCTTGCACCGGGCTTTCCATGTCCGCCGCGTGTTCGCATCCAGCTACCAAGCCGTCTCAGGAGCAGGTGCCCGGGCGATTCACGAATTGCGCGAACAATCGCGTTGCGTTTCTGCCAACCAGGATGTGGAGTTGGAGGTTTTTCCTCATCAGATTGCTTTCAACGTGATCCCTCACATCGACCGTTTTGAGGCCAATGGTTACACGCGCGAGGAAATGAAAATGCAGAACGAAGGCCGCCGGATTCTGCATGAACCCGGATTCCGTTCCTCGGTGACCTGCGTGAGAGTTCCTGTTTACCGGGCTCATTCCGTGGCCGTGTGCGCCGAGTTTGAACGCCCTGTCGATCCCCACACGGCAAGAGAAGTGATTGCGGCCTTTCCGGGCGTCCAAGTCGTGGATGAGCCCGATCATCTCCGTTATCCAATGCCAATTGATTGTGCCGGCAAGGACGATTGTTATGTGGGACGCGTCCGCTCGGACTGCGCTTTCGACAATGGCCTCGCCTTCTGGGTCTGCGGCGACCAACTCCTCAAAGGCGCCGCCCTGAACGCGGTCCAGATTGCGGAGCTGATATAGAGGATGTCATGATTGATATCAGCTTCAGCTGCACTTCTGACCTACGTTTCAGAGCAGAATTGATCGTCGGGACATGGGTCAATACAACGCTGCTGGCCAGCCCTGCCGGCCCTGGCCTCAATGTCGAATACTTCACACTAACCATCTTAGATGTCTCGGGCGGCAGGACAAACCACGTTTTCCGCGCCGAAGAAGATCCAGGCGATCCCTTCATGGTCCTACGGGTAACGAACAACGCTGGCGACCTCGAAGTCACTGTCCCTGGCCAAGCCAGCGTTTCCATCCCGATCAACAACACCATCGAGATTGCCTACCCCCGCAACAGTCCTTCTATCAATGTGGAATCTACCCCGGCGTAACCGCGCCATGCCGGATGACCGAGGCCGAGTTTGCGCATGAATGCAATCAGCGCTTTTTTCAAGCAGGCTTGCCGCGTTGGTAGCCCGCGCCTTTGATGGTTTGATCGACCCGGATATCGTCCGACAACGGATTACCGCGTGAAAAGCGATTTTTAGGAGATTTCGGAAGAAAACCAAGGCAGTTGTTCGCCGATCCCAAGGATTTTTCGGTTCATCCGCAAATCCTGTGTAATGCCCCCCCTAGTCCCGGCATCTTGCAGCGCCGTTGATTGCATTTTTGATCCTATGCTCGGACTGACCCCTATTGCCTATTGTGACCCCTATTGCGTCGTTGGAACAAATCGCGCGGTGCGCCATCCCACCGCCAGGTGCGCCCCTCTTTTTCGAGGTCGAGCGAGTAGTTCGCATCGACACCGACAAACACCGATGGCGGAGCGGGAGGCTCGGAAGCCTGCGTCTGGAGAGCGAGAATGAAGCTCATGATCAATGAAAGGGTGAGGCGTGTAGACATCAGGAAGCGGCTGTTCTGATCATTCCAATGGCACTGGCCGCACACACAGACCCTTCATTTCCAGGGTGAGGCTTCGCAATCCCTTGACCGCCCACTTTTTCTCCTCCATCCCGTCTCCGTGATGACTTAAGGTGCAGGGGTGATCTGCGGAATCGCAATTTCTGCCTCGTCAGTCTTGCTTTTCTTTTCGTGGTTGGCCTCAAAGCCTTTCATCTGTTCCATCTGAGCAGGCGTGAGGACGCCTTCCATGATGGTGCGTTTTTCAGCTTTGAGAGCTTTGAGTTGTTCCTTCTTTTGCTCGGGCGAGAGGGCTGCATTGCCATTGATGACGTCGGCCTTGGCCTTGGAGTCCTTTCGGATCACGTCCATCTGGGCTTTTTGGTCATCTGTGAGTTCAAGTTTTTTAAACGGATGGCGGACTTTGCCCTCTTTCTTGACCGGTGAACCTTCCGCCGGAGCCTCGGCGAGCGATGTTGTTATGGGAATGGCGAGCGCAAGTGAGGCGATGAGGGCGAGTGTTGTTTTCATGGGCGATTCAACGTTCAGCGCACGGAAAAGTTGCGGGGTAATTTTTGTCCCGAAGAAGTGCATGAGGTAAAAGTTCGCACGGCGTCTGCGCCGGACTTTACGAGGAATGCCTCTTGCGCGGGAAACCCGTGGTTTCCGGACTCATCCTTGAGGAACTGCAAGAAAAACTTCTGACCAAGGCCGGGCTGAGCCCATCGGAAACCAAAGAAGTCATCGCTGCGTTGAGAGCCGATGCGGAGGTTGTGGAAACGCAACCGCTGTCCGAGCACAGTGATCTCGGAGCCCTGGACGTAGATCGTTGCGTTGGCGACGTCCCAATTCCAGGATTCGAGGAATAGATTCTTTATGGAGGTTTCCTGTGCTCACATGAAAAATCATATGTTTAGCACCGATGGCGGGAACCGTCACGCTAAAGCGCAACTGGTGTTTTTGCACCCGGCGGGGGTCGAACCCACAACCTACGGCTTCGGAGGCCGGCACTCTATCCAATTGAGCTACGGGTGCTTGAGG
>JBGSPC010000230.1:0-2023 GCA_041738805.1 Terrimicrobiaceae bacterium
TGGCAGCACTTGCGCTTCGCTTTGGTTCACACTGGAATGCGGAAACAACGGAGCCGTATTTTCAACTGTCCTCCGGAGTGATTATAGTCGGGTTGGCGGTTTGGATGTTTTTCCGGACCCGTCGCGAGGATCGGGCATTGGCGGATCACGCCCACGGGCATGATCACCATGAGGCAATCGATCTCTCTGATGGCTCTTTCCAGGATGCCCATGAGCGTGCCCACGCGGCGGATATTGCGAAGCGTTTTTCAAATCGAACCGTGACCACCGGCCAGATCGTGATTTTTGGGCTTACCGGCGGATTGCTTCCATGTCCGGCGGCCCTGACTGTTCTACTGGTTTGCCTGCAATTGAAGCAATTCACGCTGGGGTTCGCCCTTGTACTCTCTTTCAGCTTTGGTCTGGCCCTGACCATGGTTGCCGTTGGCTCAATTGCCGCGTGGAGTGTTCAGCATGCTTCCAAACGGATCAGGGGTTTTGACGGATTCGCAAGAAAAGCGCCCTATTTTTCAAGCGCCCTGCTCACGTGTTTGGGTCTCACTATTGGCATCCAAGGCTGGCTGCACCTTCCGTGATTGAAATGCGGGGATTCAGACGCCGCTGGGCGATACACTGAAATCGGCTCGGCGGGACTCGAACCCGCACGGGGTTTCCCCCAGAAGATTTTAAGTCTTCTGTGTCTGCCATTCCACCACGAGCCGGAAAATAAGCGGTTACAATATTAGACAGTCAACATACCAGCTCATGGGTTCTCCGCGCCAGCGCATGTTGAATTCAAAAACTTTTCGCATGCGAAAAGTCTAGCCCTTGAAAAACTTCGCGCTGAGGTAGTCGTAGCTGGCTTTGAGACTGTCGAGGGGGTTGCCCGGGCAGGTGTCCTGTTCGACAACAAACCATTGGCAGCCGGATTGTTCGGCGGCGGCGAGGATCGGGGACCACTCCAGGTTCCCATTGCCGACCTCGGTCATGGTCGGAACGCCTTCTTTCGTGACGATGAAATCTTTGCAATGCAGAATGGGAAGGCGGCCTTTGAGCCGCTCGCACCAACTGACCGGGTTGCAGCCGCCGTGCTGGACCCAATAGGTGTCGAGTTCGAACTCAACGAGGCCCGGCTCAATGGACTCGATGAGGATCTCGAGCCCTGTCGGGCCGCCATAGCGGATGAATTCACGGGAGTGGTTGTGGTAACAGAAAGTGATTCCAGATCCGCGATAGACCTCCCCTGCTTTGGCGAGCTTCTTTGCCAATTCCTCAAATGCTTCCTTCTTTGAAAAGTCGAGGTTCCTGGGGTTGGAGGTCACGACGTGTTTGCAACCAACTTCCTTCGCCTGATCTGCAACACGCTGAGGGTCATCGATGACGTGTTCATGGAATCCGTAGATGGAAAGGATCGAAACCCCTGCGTCCGATGTCATTTTACGGAGTTCAGGTGCGGGAATTTCGCAGATTCCGGCAACTTCCACGGTGGCATAGCCGATCTTTCCGAGGGCTGCGATGACGCTGGCGGCTTCGGTGGGAGTCTTGCAGAGGCTGCGGGCGGTGAAAAGTTGGGCGCCGAGTTGTTTGGGATTCATGTGGATTCTTTGGGTATTTGCGTGTGTGGATGGGAAACTGGAACTGAAAATAGTTTAGGACTGAAGATAATGAGGGTGTCTTGCCTGGCCGTGCCCCGCCAGCTGTTACTTGTTGCGGCCGATGCAGTCGAGGTCCTCGAAGGAAGCAATGAGGCGCCTGGTGAACGATTCCTCTCCGGCTCCGAGCCAGACGCGGGGATCGTAATATTTTTTGTTGGGGGAGTCCGGGCCATCCGGGTTTCCGATCTGGGATTGCAGGCAGGCGCGGTTTTTCGCTTCGTAGGCGCGGATGCCGTCCCAGAATGCCCATTGGAGATCGGTGTCGAGGTTCATCTTAATTGCACCGTAGCTGATGGCCTCGCGGATTTCCCCGTGTGAAGAACTCGAGCCGCCGTGAAAAACGAAGTTCACCGGTTTGGGGCCCGTGCCGAGATTCTTTTCGATGTAGT
>JBGSPC010000002.1:0-5232 GCA_041738805.1 Terrimicrobiaceae bacterium
GGGCAGACCTTTGCTCCCGAGCGCGGAATTCCCGGCGGCTTGCAATCGGCCTGGTACCTGCGGGAAACCGCCCGCAAGATGGGCTATGCCAATGTGCCGGTCACAGCCTGCACGGAGTGGATCGGGCGCATGACGGACAAGCTGGGATTGCAAAAACAGGCTGAATGGAAAGTCCGCGACGGCCTGCTTGCGCTGGCTTATGGCTTTGACACGATTAGCTTCGCAGGAATCAATGACGCAAGCAGCGGGTATTATTATTCCATCTGGGCCAACGGGGGACTTTGCTATCGGTATCCGACCATGGCACCTAAACCCGCTTATGCGGCGATGGCCACTCTTACTCAGGTGCTCGACCGGGCGAAGTTCCAACGCCTCGTGCCTGCGGGCTCCACGGTGCTTTATGTGCTGGAATTCCAGACGGAGGAAACCTGGGTGTACGCGCTGTGGACTCCCCGCGGAGACCGCGAAGTCACGCTGGAATTCGCGGCCAGCGAACCCCGGACATTGACCGACCTCTATGGACGCACCAAGACGCTGGACGGAAAAAATCCAACACTGAAGGCCTCAACGGCGCCCCAGTACCTGACATCCAAGAGCCGCATTGTCTCAGCCAGGGCAGGCGCGACGGCATTTCCCGGTGACAAACCGCCTGAGAAACCCTTGCAGGTCATCCCGCTGGAGAGTCTTGGGGAAATCAGCATCGTGTCCGACAAGGGGGCTGAGAACGCCAGCAAAGCGCGCCCCGGCAATTTACCGCACCTCAGGGAGGGGGAATTTGAGCTTCGCGAGGTGGAGGATCCCGTGATGGGAAAATGCCTTGAGCTTGAATTGAAGCCCACCCGGGAGTTGCGCTGGCCCGTTGAACACGAATACGCCACTCTTCAATTGAAGAGCCCTGTGGCCACCACGGCGAAAAACGCGGGAGTTTGGATCAAGGGCAATGGGAGCTGGGGAGAAGTGGAAATCCGGAAAACCGCCCCGGGTGGCCCCTGGTGGAACAACAGTGATTTGGCCGTGCGTTGGCCGGGGGATGCCACCATGAACTTCGATGGCTGGAACTTTATCTCCTATCCTGCCAAAGAGGGTGCCAAGGACTCCCCCAACAATGTCCAGGGCCTGACCATTAGCATGCCGAGACAGACCCTTTACGGAACCGAGATGGCTCCTGTGGAGAACCAGAAAATCCGCATCAAAAACATTCTGCTCTATTAATTCTATGAAACCCCATCAAACCCTAGCCGCGCTTTGCGGATTCTCCATTTCCCTTTGCAGCCTTCCCGCCGCCGATGATGCCCCTTGGAGCAAAGGCCCTGTCGAATGTTATGCGGTCCCCCCTCTCAGCTCGAACATGCGATTGCCGGACCGCCTTCCGGAAGACGCCAGACTGAGTTTCGAACTGCGTATTGTCGCCGCCCAGGGGGAGTTTGAACCCGCCTCATTTTTGATTTCCGCACGGCAAAACCTTGCCAAGGTGGAATTCAAATCCACCGCGCTCACGGGCCCGGGAGGGAAAATTCCCGCATCGGCCGTTGACATCAAGATCGTCAAAACCTGGTACCAGGGCGGCACCGCCTGGTACAGCTACTTTGGAGACAGCAACCGCCGCGAGCTGGTGCCCGAGCTGCTCTTGAACGATGAGACGCTCGTCAAAGTGGATGAAGAGAAAAAGGAAAACCACCTCCGTATCGGGGGGGAATATCGGTGGATCAGCTACCCTCTGGACAAGGCGGAGAAACCTTTCAATCACCTCCTTGAGCCAGTGGCCGACAGCCGGACGCTGCTTCCCATTTCGCTTGAAAAAGGCCGCAACAAACAAATCTGGATCACGGTAAAAGTTCCCGAAGAGATTCCCGGCGGGATTTACAGGGGAAGGATTGAGATTACTGCTGATGGCAAGGCGGCTGGTGCAATGGAACTGCAGGTGAAGGTTCTGCCCTTCGCCTTGCCCATGCCTAAGACCTACTACAATCTGGAGAACGACTACCTTGTGACCATGTATGCGGTGGGGATGCTGGGTGTCGCGGAGAAATACAAACTTCCCGTCGAAGTCGCCGAAAAGCAGCAGATGGCCATCTTTAAGAATTTGCGCAATCACAACATTTTCAACAATCGGTCGGAGCTTGACATCCGCTCGGCGGATCCAGCGGGTGATGCGGCAAAAATTACCCGCGAACTGGACATGATGAAGGAAGCCGGTTTCAACATGAAACCGCTCCTTTCCAGAGCCTGGTCGTATCCATTGAATGACAAGGAAACCCCCGAGCAGTTCCAGGAGAGAATGAATTTGGTGGCCAAGACCCTGAAGGATGGGGTTGGGCACGATGATATCTATGTCACGAGCTGGGACGAAGCCGGGGTGGATCGGATCAAGATCATGCGGGAGGCAACCGAATACACCAACACCCAGGGACTCAAGTTATGGGTCACCACCTCCAAGGGGAAACATTTCGATCTGGCCGGCTACATCATCGATTACGCGAACCATGGCGGCTGGCCCGACCGTGAACACGCAGCCACATGGCACGCCATCGGATCAAAAGTCGCCAGCTACGCCGGCCCACACACCGGCCCGGAAAACCCGGATGTCTTCCGCCGCTGGGAAGGACTCGCGCGCTACAAGGCCAACTATGACGGCTCTTACAACTACAAATACTATTCCCAGATCAATCCCTCGGTCTTTGACCGGAGCAAATCCAATGTCTGGAACGATTTTCTTGGCGGCGCCTTCCGTCAGTTCAACCTGGTCTATCCCACCGCGGACGGGGTGATTGATACGATCGCCTGGGAGGGGTTCCGGGAAGGAATTGATGATGTGCGATATGCCACCAAGCTGAAGCAGGAGGCTGCCGCAGCCATTGCAAGCGGGAATGTCAAGGCCATGCACACGGCCAAGAAGGCCCTGATGTGGCTGGAGTTGCTGGATGACAAAACTGCCGACCTCACAGCCGCACGGCAGGAAATGATCGAGTATATTCTGAAAATTCAGGCCTCCATGCAGGACGGGAGTCAGAGCTGATGCAGACTCCTCCGGTTCCCGTTTGCGAAGACCATGCCGGGTGGCTTGAGCTTTACCATTCCTCATGGCGGATGGCTGTTGCGAATGTCGAGCATCCCGCAGTGCCGGGCTGGAAGCCGCAGATGTGCTGCATGCCCGATGCCGGCATCATCTGGCTATGGGATTCCTGTTTCATGGCTTTCTTTGCACGCTATGGACAGGGGGTGGTCCCCGTGATGAACAATCTCGACAACCTCTATCGCTTGCAGCGGGAGGACGGATTCATCGGCATGGCCTATGAAATTGAGCCCCAAACGCTGGCCTATGGAGAGCGGATCAACCCACCGCTTCTTGCCTGGACCGAACTGAACTATTGGAGGTTCTCAGGGGATGATGCGCGCATCCGCGAAGTACTTCCCCGTTTGGTCCGGTTCTTCGATTGGATCAAAGCCAATCGACGCCGCAAAAGCGGTCTCTATTGGTTTGAGGATTCCGGTTCGACCGGTATGGACAATTCACCGCGTTCCGGGTACTTCGCCGAACACCTCAACGGCAGCGATATCTGCCATGTGGATCTCGCCGCCCAGCAAGCCCTGGCAGCGGAATGCATTGCCATACTCGCCAGCCATTTGGGTGAGACCCTTCTGGCGAACCGGTTTGAGGAAGAACACCGGGCCATCAAGACCCTGTTGGACCGCTTCCATTGGGACTCAAAAACCGGGTTCTATTACGATGTTTTCAACCGCGACACGCCCACCGATCGCCATAATTTCCTGAATCACAAAACAGTGGCTGCCTTCTGGCCGCTCATGGCCGGATGCTGTAGTGAGAAACAGGCGGACGCTCTGCTCAAGCACCTGTTGAATCCGGAGGAATTCTGGACCAGCCACCCGGTCGCCAGCCTCTCGAAGGACGACCCCAACTTTGATCCCGCAGGTGCCTATTGGCTGGGAGGAGTGTGGGCTCCGGTCAATTACATGATCGCCAAGGCGCTTAAGCGTCACGGACATCCCGGGATCGCCCGCCGCCTGGCGGTGGCTCACCTGGATGCCATGAGTGCGGTCTTTCGTTCCAGCGACTATTCCGGCATCTGGGAGGCCTACGCGCCGGAGTCCTTTCTTCCCGCAACCAAAAAGCCTTGGATCGACTTTACGGGTGAGGCGCCCTTCACTCTGAGCCCTGAGACCGTGGTAAAGGCCAATTTTGTGGGCTGGAGCGGTCTGGGGCCCATCGCCATGCTGATCGAAGATATCTTTGGCATGGATTTTGACGCGCCGGAGAACCGCATCACGTGGAATCTTCAAACCTCCGGCCGCCACGGAGTTGAGAACCTGTGCTTCAACGGCGGATGTGTCTCTCTGATCTGCCCGGGAGTTTCAAGCTCCGGAACGGCAATGGACGTCCTGGTGACCACCGAAAGCGAAGTGGCCCTGACACTCCTCGTACACGGGGCACCCCGACTTGAGACCCGCCTCCAACCCGGCACACATTCTCTCACACTCAACTCCTCATCCTCACCATCTTAAAACTATGAAACATACCTTATTGATAACACTGTCCGTTCTGGTTGCGGCCGGAGGACATGCTGCTTACAGCAACGAGATCTCAGGAAAGAAGATCTTTGAATGCCCCTATGTGGAAAATCCGCCCTCTGGCGTGATAGCATGGTCGCAATCGGATCTCTTTAAAAATCCCGAACGGCGGGATTCCCGCTTTATGGATTACAACAGTGATGCAGCCAAAGGTTTGATCCTTGATGCCACCACGGAACGGGATGTTACCAAAGAGAGCACCGCTGCGGCACGCGAGACCACCTTCTCCATGGCCTACAATGACAAAGGCTGGTCGATTTACATCGAAGGCGAAGAGCCTTTGATAAAAAATCTGGTGGACTCGATTGTGGACCCGAAATCCCCCGGCCGCAGCGAAGGTTACGAAGTGTTTTTCACTCCGGGTCTGCACGGTGTTCCCTACTACCAGATCATGACCAAAACCTTCACGAATGCGGAAGCTTCCTTCGTTGATTGGGGAATGCCGCACCGGCATTACCGGTCATTGAAGCCTTATGTGAAGGTGGAGTCAGTTCCGTTGGAAAAAGGTTCGGGAACTTTTATTTTCATTCCCTGGGAGAGCCTTTACGAATGGGCTCCTCTCAACGGCGACTACTGGAGGTTTTCCATCATCAGGTGGATGCCTTTCGGAAAAGCCGGCGGGGTGACCTGGGGCGGCCAGGTGCA